>NZ_JBHUVA010000075.1:0-31733 GCF_042670805.1 Micromonospora sp. NPDC057141
TGAAACGCATGGTCAACCGCCAAGTCCTGACCGAAGACCAGCCCGGAGTGTTCACCCTTATCCCGAAACGGACCTAAACCTCCGAACCGCCCTCTGAGACGTGGGCATCTGACCGCAGCTGCGGGCACCCCGACCTGACGGGCTCACTGGCCGACCGCCACGCAGGGCGGCCAGGTCCGAAGCGAAACCGATACGGTCTCCAGAGACTGATGAGTCGGTAGCAGGCTGTCCAGGTAGGGACTACGTCTCGGTGCCGCCTCGTTGGTCGAACCGCAGTTGTGGCACGTCGTACAGGTCAGGGTTCGGCAGGCGGCTCATCGTCGGCGAGCTGATCTCGATGATGAGCATCTCGGTGAGGAACTGGACCGTGGCATCCAACAGGTGGCTGGTGTGGGCCGTCGCGCTGTGTTCCTTTAGGCCGACCGTGATGTGGATGTGGGGTGTGATCGTCTGGGTGGTCTCGTCCCAGGCGATGGTGCCGCCCCCGAGTGCCTCGACGTTGGTCAGGTCGACGTGGGACCAGATCGGGGCGTCGGGGTTGTCGAGCCGCTGGCAGGTGCCGACGATTCTCGCGGTGCTGAGGCCGGCGATGAAGACGGGGATGTAGCCCTGCTTGATGCCGTGAGTTCGGCAGGTGTCGGTGAGTGCGGTGAAGAAGTCGTCGCCGTGGTCGAAGACGACGCCGATCATGCGGCCTGGGGTGAGTTCGTGGCTACGCATTCGTGGTGCTCGTCTCCGGTTGGTCGTTGTTGTTCATGGCGGTGGGCCAGGGCCAGGCGGTGTGCGCGGTGAGGCCGCCTGCGGTGGTTACCGCTGTCGCGATGTCCTGTGGCTTCGCTTCGCCGTGAAGGAGGGCGCGGAGCAGGATGCGGGCCTTGTAGGGGTGCAGCCAGCCGGCGGGGATGAGGCCGCGTGCGATGAGGTCCTGCTCGGAGCCGGGGAAGCCGTAGGTGTGGGTGAGGGTCGGCCCGGCGGGGGTGCGGGAGGTGAGGACGACGGGGATTCGTTCCGCGAGGGTGGTGAGGGTGTCGACGAGCGATTCGGGAACGTGGCCGACACCGAACCCGGCGACGACAAGGCCGTCGACGCGGACGCCGACGGCGGCGAGGAGGGCGGGGTCGTCATCGAAGGTGACCGTGTGCAGGCCGACGGTCGCCTGTCGGGCGGGTTGCGGCACGGGCACGGTCAGCCGGTAAGGCAGCCGGTTCAGCATCCGCACGGCGCCTTCCAGGACGTAGCCGAGGGGTCCGGTGTCCGGTGAGCGGAAGGTGGCTGCGCTGGTGGAGTGGGTTTTGGTGACCCAGCGGGCGGCGTGGATCTCGTCGGCGAGGACGACGAGGCAGCCCTGGCCTCGCGCGTGCGGGGAGATGGCGGTGTGGATGGCCGCGAGGATGTTGGCGGGCCCGTCGGCGCCGGCGAGGGTGGGGTTGCGCATCGCGCCGGTGACCACGAGGGGTTCGGGCCGGTGGTGGAGTAGGTCGAGCAGGTAGGCGGCTTCCTCGATCGTGTCGGTGCCCTGGGTGACCACGACGCCGGTCGCACCTGCGGCCAGCGCATCGGCTGCGGCGGCGGAGAGTTCGGTGATGTCAGCGAAGGTGAGGGAGGCACCGGGACGGTGCCGGAACTCCACTGCCTCGATCGCGATTCCTGTCGCGGCAAGGCCGGGTGTGGCATCGACGAGTTGCTGGGCGGACAGGGTAGGACTTACCGCTCCGCCAGCGCTGCTGGTCATGGCGATGGTGCCGCCGAGGCCGAACACCACCACGCGTGGCGTAGACGTTGTCGAGTTCGAGGACACCGGGATCCTTCCAGGGCCTACAGCGATGGTTGGTGGTCTCGGGAGCCTATTACGGGAGGGAGCCGACGAAGCGACACGCCCGATCGGCGCCGTCGAGGGACAGTAGGCGGCTGCGCGGCTCCGCTATCCCAGCCAGCCCGTGGTCGCCGAGTTCGGCGCACCGGTTTCGCAGCTTGGTCCAGTCGAGTTCGAGGTACTCGGCGAGGGCATGCAGCCGCGAGCCGGCTGTGTCGGCGGCGATCAGGGAATGAGCTCGTGCGTGCCCGACGGCGTCGTGGTAGTCGGCTAGCGCGGGGCGCTGGTCGGTGATGTCGACGTGCCACACGCCGTCGGCGCGGATCCATGTCGCGACGATCGCGCGCTGCCGGGTGAGAACGAGGCCGGGCAGCGCGCTGTACTCGGGTTCGTCGGTGACCGCGACGTCGATGCCGAAGGACTCCATCAACGCGACCGCCAGCAGCAGGAGAACCCGCTCCGACCGCGTTGTCGCGTCCACCGCCACCCGCGGCACGCAGAACAGCCGCGTCATCTGCTGTGAGCTGGTGTTGAAACGTGCCGCGGTAGCGGCCAGATAGCGCAACTTGTGCCCGAACAGCAGCCAGGTGCTGGCCTCCTCGCCGGTCTGCTCCCGTGTCCAGAATGTGGGCACCTCGGTGAGGTCGGCCGACTGGCGGTTGATGTGGTCGGCGCA
This sequence comes from Micromonospora sp. NPDC057141, assembly GCF_042670805.1. Taxonomy (NCBI): domain Bacteria; kingdom Bacillati; phylum Actinomycetota; class Actinomycetes; order Micromonosporales; family Micromonosporaceae; genus Micromonospora; species Micromonospora sp. NPDC057141. The sequence goes on from NZ_JBHUVA010000075.1 coordinate 2,490, forward strand.
GAATGCCGAACCGAGCCACATCCGTGAAACATTCTCAAGGTCTTGGACGAGGTCGCCGCTGACCGCAGACCGGGTCAGACGGCTGTACTCTGCCGTGGCCGCTCGCGAGGCGTCGAGGCGAGCGTCGTCGAGCAGCAGCGACTGGTCCAGATTCGCCACGGCCCACAACACCGCAGCGGTGATCTCGTCCAGTTGGTACGCGCGAGGGATGAGTAGGCGGACACCGTCGCCGATGCCAACCATGCGCCGGGACGCCTGGCGGGAGTCCAGAGCAAACACTCCCTCGCCCTTGGCCGTGGAAACTCGTCCGGCAACGAGTCGCCGCTGCAGCGGCCACCGCCACTGCTGACCGGCATCGGTCCTGGGGATCGTGGCGACGATTCGCCCGTCATCGACCGCCGGATAGACCTCGACCGCCATAGGCGCACTAGGAAAGTACCGTCCACCTGGCGTGGCGAGGGTGTGATCCTTCCTAGCGTCGTGCGGGCCCTGCTCGATCATGGACACGATCGTCGCTGCGAGATCGTCGCCGGATTGTGCAGTGGGGGCGAGCCGTCGGTGAACCGACACAAGACCCGAGTTGGTCTCGTTCGACTCCAAGGCCCTCACGACGGCGGTGCCCCACCGGGCGCATAGTGCCGCTTCGGCCCGTTCGGACTGATAGCGCTGCTGCAGTAGGCGGTAAGCGTCGTAGGCGCCGACGAGTTCGCCGTCGGCGTCGAGAAGCGTGTCGCACTGCTGCCAGAAGACCCGGTCGACCACCTGCCGGCCGGCCTCCACGTTCGCCACTGTGCTGCGGGTGCTGCACACCTGTTGCGCGATATCTCTCTGCAAGAGGCCGCGCCCCTTGCGCAGCTCGCGGAGCCCTTTGCCGAGGGCGTGCTTGGCATCCTGAAGCTGCTGCGGATTGATCATGAGAGTGGCCTCTTCACCGTGCGCTGTTCGCGTACACGACTGCTCCGTCAACAATGGTCGGCGCGACCGGGACTGACATTAGCCCGGATGAAACTAGTGCGTTGCCGGGTCAAGCGAGCGCTAAAGCAGTGGACGCGGATGTCACCGCTGTTCGGTTCGGGTGGCGTGCAGGAACTCGTCGCGCAGTGCTGCGTCGGAGCGGAGTGTGCCGAGCAGCGCGGTGGTGATCGTCTCGGTGCCCGGCGCTTGTGCGCCGCGCACGGTCATGCACAGGTGTTCGGCGCGGACGAGAACACCGACACCGGATGGGGCGAGGTGTTCGATGAGGTAGGCGGCGATCTGCTGGGTCAGGCGTTCCTGGACTTGAGGCCGCTTGGCGGTGTGCTCTACGAGTCGGGCCAGCTTCGACAGGCCGACGATCGTGTCGGTGGGTTGGTAGGCGACGTCGGCGGTGCCGTGGAACGGCAGCATGTGGTGTTCGCAGAGGCTGTGGAAGGGGATCGCCCTGATGGTGACGAGGCGGTCGTAGGCGGTGTCGTTGGGGAAGGTGGTCAGGGTGAACGGGCGCGGGCTGAGTAGTTCGGCGTAGGAGGCGACCATCCGGTTCGGGGTGTTGGCGGTGCCCGGCGCGTCGGTGTCCACCCCGAGTGCCTTGAGAAGCTGTGTGGCGGCATCGCGGGCGGATTCGAGGTCCATCGCGGGGAGGGTGCCGAGGTGACTGGTCATGGGTGGGTGTCCTTGTCGACCGGTGGTAGGAGGTGTGGTCTTCCTGTCACGGTGTCGCGGAGGAACGACAGCTTGGAGTAGTAGCCGCGCTGGGCGGGCAGGGTGTGCTCGGTGAAGATGCCGGCGACCCAGTCGGTGATGTTCTCGACTTCGGTGAAGACGGCGGGCTCGTCTAGGGGTAGCACGCTGCGGCTGCGCAGGTATTCGACCTCGACTTGGGCGAGGGTTTCGGTCGGGTCGACGTGCAGGGAACAGCGGTCGACGAAGATGCCGTAGTGGTGCCCGGTGCGCAGCGACTCGAAGTTGATGTCATAGCGCATGCGGCGGAATGAGGGCATGGGTCGGGCGGACAGCCCGAGGGTGTCGCGCACGTAGCGGTTGAGGGGTTCGGTGATAGTGACGTCGATGTCGACGTGTTCGTGTCTGACCAGGGCATCGGCGTCATAGTTCTTGCGTTTGACCTGGTAGATACCGGGCCGTGTGTAGAGGAAGGAGACGTAGCCGCGCTGAGGGTCTGGTCCGTGGACCTCGAAGAGGATGTTGCTGAAGTCCCACATCTCGAGGGGGTCGCGGAAGCGGGGTGCCATGTCGGGGAGCGCGCCGGTGGCGACGCGGTCGTGCAGGTCGCTGGCGAGGGGCCACAGCGGTGTGTCGGACGGGAGCGTGAACTTGGTTTCGATCTCCTTGCCCGTGTGGGCCTTGGTGAGTGAACAGTCGAGGCTGTTGAGCTGAGGGGCGTGCTCGCTGTGGCGGGTGACGGCGTCCGGTATCCAGCCGATGGGGTCGCTCGGGTCGCCGGTGGGTGCGGCCGAGGTGCGGATAAAGCACGCCGCGTCGGCCCGCAGGTGGGCGCGGCTGTAGGTGTGCCAGCCGTCGGGGTGGCCGGTGGCGCAGAACAATGGAGCGTGTCGTGTCGGGTACCGCTCGCCAACCAGGTTCAGCGCGTCCGTTACTGCGGGACCCAGGCGGAGGCCGTCGAGCAGGGCACCGGCCGGGATCTGCTGGGCGTGCTGGCGGGATCCGTCGTGAGTTCGGGTGAGCACCGACAGGGGCTGGTGGCCTTTGAAGTCGGGGATGATGGTGTGCGGGGTCTGGGGCTGCGCCGGTGTGGGCACGGTGACGATCGTGATCGGCTCGTCCGGTCGCAGTGGCCGGGGCTGGTAAAGCAGGTCGGCGTCCGCGATGAGTAGCAACGCCTGGCCGGTGTCGGGTGCGGTCACCGCGTCTCACCCGCCAGCACAGTTCGTTGGGGCGTGTTGGGGAGGGCTGGCGGTGTGCCGCCGGTAGGGTGCCACAGACGCCTTTCGCCCGGTCCTGAACGTCGAGGCGAGGTGCGGGCGTCGTTGGCCCTCATCGGGGATGGGTGATTGTGACCGCGAAGCCGACTATCGCCGCGTTGGCGGTCGTGTCCACCGCCCCCGGCGAGGTGGTGTTCGTGCGGCAGCAGCGTGGCCCGTACGCGGGGTGGTTGCTGCTGCCGGGCGGCAAGGTCGAGTTCGGCGAGTCCGCGCAGGATGCGGCCGGTCGGGAGACGGTGGAGGAGGCCGGCTTCGAGGTCGGAGGGCTGACGCCGACGGGGGTGTACGAGATTCGCGCCGAGGACGGCTCGTACCACTTCGTGATGTTCGCGTTCCGCGCTGGTACCGCGACGCGGGTGGCGGCCGGCGGACATCACGTCGATGGGGTCGTCCAGGCGTCCGTGGACGAGGTGCGGCCGCACCCGACGGTGATGCGGATCCTCAACGACGCCGGCGTCGGCCGCTACGCGGCGCGGGACATCGAGGAAGGGCTGCGCCGCGACGGGATCCTCATGTGCGGACACCTGACCACCGCTGCGGTTGCCTTGGTCTGAAGGGCTCACCGGCCGACCCCTGCCGGGTCGGGGTTCCACTGGACACCACCGCCGAGGATGCCGTCCTCGGCCACGGTGCACCGCACCCGCCGGTGTGTGCCGTACCGGTCGGTGATCGCCGTGACGAGTCGTTCGGCGAGGTGCTCGCAGCTCTGGGCGCCGAAGTTCAGCGGCCCGTCCGGCGGGTCGGGCGGATCAGCGAACGAGGCCAGGACGGTGGTGAGCCAGCGGGCGACGGCGTTGATCTCCAGCTCGCGGTCGCCGTGCTGCACGGAGATCTCGACGGATGCGACGAACAGGTGTCGGTGGGGCGCGGTGAGGTAGGCGTCGGGTGGGCCTGCGTCGGGCCACCTATGTACGCCTTCGACCTGCGTGGTGACGTGGATGTGGCGGGTCAGCGCCATGCCGCCTCCTGTTCGATCGTCGTCTCGGCGGGCTGGGTGGCGAGGCCGGCCGCTTGGCGTAGCAGGTTGACGTGCAGGTGGGCGGCGGCGAGTCGTGCCGGGTCGAGGACGTGGTCGTGGAGGTTCGGCTTGTCCGGGGCGTGGCGCTCGGCCCGGCCGGTGAGGGCGTCGGCGGGCAGGTCGTGGGCGGCGTACCAGAAGGCGAATGACGAGTCGTTGCCGGTGATGAATGCGTCGTAGCCGCGGTCGTGGTGCTGGCGTAGTTCCCAGATCAGGGACCGGTCGCCGCCGAGCAGGTGTACCGGTAGTGGTGGGGGGCCGCCGTCGGTGAGGGCGGCCAGGCAGTCGAGGCGGGCCTCGGCGACCGGGCCGGCGAAGCAGCGCGGTATCGACAGTTTGCTCAGTCCGATCATGCCGACTCCGGGCAAGTCGGCGAGTTGGGCATGGCAGTCGAGCCACTCGCGGCGGCTACGGCCCTGCGGCACGGCCATGTAGGTGAACTGTCCGGGGTCGGCCAGGTCGGCGGCTTGGGTGAGGAACCGGCGGGTGGCTGCGACGGTGGCGGGGCCGTCGTAGAGGACGTCGTGGCAGATGACGACCGCCGGGTTGATCAGGTGCGCCGCGCCGAGGACGGATTCGGCGGACATGCCCTGGCCGGTGCTGTCCTCCAGCTCGTAGGCGCTGTTGTCGAGCACGACCCGGACTCCGGCACGGGAGCGTGCGGCGAAGTGGGCGGCCTGGGCGGGTTGGCTGAGTACGAGGTGGGTCAGCGCCATGTCGATGCTGCCTGCGGTGGACAGGCCGGCGAGGTGCGGGGTGCTGGTGATGACCGCGATGTCGATCATGATTGGTTCTCCTCGTCCGGGTGATGGCTGCCGGCGTAGCGGCAGTCGCGGCGTAGGAAGCAAAGGGCGCAGGTGGGCGTTGCGGCGGTGCAGGTGGTTCGGCCCACGAGCAGGAACACGAAGTGGGCCAGCGCGACGTCGGCGCTGTGGGTGAGGAGCTGGCCGATCACGGCGTCGCGGACGGTGGGGGTGAGCTTGCCGTCGTGGGTGGCCAGGCCGAGCCGGTCGGCGACGCGGAACAGGTGCACGTCGACCGGCATGGTCGTGGTGGTGCGGGCGGAGAACACGAGCACGCAGGCGGCGGTCTTGTGCGCCACGCCGGGCAGGCTTTCGAGGTAGGCGAGCGCTTCGGCGGGCGGGCCGTGCATGATGCGCTGCTCGAACCGGGCGAGGCCGCCGTCGGCGATCATCGCGGCGAGGGCGCTCAGCCGGTCCGCCTTGTACGGCCCGGCGGAGCGGATGGCCGCGCGTAGCGTCTCGCGGTCAAGGGCTGCCAGGCTCTGCGGCTTCAGTCCGCCGCAGAGCTGGTCGAGGCCGGGGTAGACGCGGCGGACGATCTCGCCGGTGCGGTTCTGCGACAGCACGGTGACGACCAGGGCCTCGAACGGCGGTGCCCACATGACGATCACCCCGGCGTACCGGTCCTGCATCTGGCCCCAGACGGGGTGGGTGCCGAGATTGAGGTCGGCGATCTGGACCGGGAACATCCGACGCAGCAGATCCGGCAGCTCGTCGTGAGAGTGGCTGGCGCTGACGTGCAGGCCGCTGTCGCCTTCGCGGACGGTGACGACGATCGGCTGGCCGCCCAGATGCAGTACCCGGCGGTAGCCGCCGGTCGGGTCGGCCTGCCAGGCCAGGGCGGGAATCTGGATGTCCATGGTGGCGTCCAGATCCGGTGGCGTGGCGAACGGCAGGTCGAACTCGGCGGTGGCGTTCATCGTGGGACCGGCGTGGTGGCGTGGTCGGCGATGGCCTGGCCGGCGATCAGGCCGCTCAGCGCGGCGGCGGAGAGGCTGGCGGTGTAGCCGGCGGCGTTGCCCACCACGTACAGGCCGGCGATGTCACGGCTGCGCCAGGTGGCGGGGTCGATGGGGACGCGGTAGTTGTAGTACTTGATCTCCGGCGCGTACAGCACAGTGTCCGGGGCGAGTACCGGCGGCAGCGCGGCGCCGAGGGCCGTGATGTAGCTGGCGAAGGCGTCGGCCAACGGCCGGGGCAGCATCGCCCGCAGGTCACCGGGGCGAGTCTTCGCGTTCGACGCGGCCACGCCGAGCGGCTGCCCGCTGGCCGCGTCGGGCAGGAACGCGGCGAGGGGTTGCCGGACCGGGTAGCCGCCGGTGGCGGCGGTGATGGCGCGGGCGGTGTCCCGGACGTACGCCTTCGGGTCGGGCGTGAACGCCTCGGTGATGGTGGCCAGGATCGCCAGGTTGGACAGGTCACTGCGCCGGTGCAGGAACGAGTGGCCGTTGACGCCGCGGATGTTCAGGGGGCGGTGGAACTCGTTGACGATGTAGCCGTGCCCGTTGACACAGAAGCTGCGCACGTCGATCCCGCCGGGGCTGGTGTGGTGGGCCTTGAAGTCGTAGAACTGGGCGATCAGCGGGTCCAGCGCGGCGGCCGAGGTCTCCAGCCGGATGCCGATGTCCGCCGGACCGGTCTCCAGCCTCACGCCGGCGGCAATGAGCTGCTGCTCCAACCACGGGGTGCCGACCATGCCCACCGCGGCGACGACCACCTCGGCGTCGATGGTGAGCGGTCCGGAGCGGTCACGGCCGACGACTCCCCGGATGCTGCTATCACTGATGCGCAGCTTCGTGGCGTCGACGCCGGTAAGAAGGCGTACGCCGCGGTCCTGCAGTTCGGCGCTGAACCGGCGGCCGAACTCGCGGATACCGTCAGATCCCACGTGCAGCAGCGGGTACGACTCACCCCGCAGCCGGCTCTCGTGCCCAGCCAGCGCGGACAGCTGCGGCACCGGCGAGTAGTCGACGGCGTCGCTGACGTTGCGGCGGACCGCTGCGGCGATGACGTCGAGCTGCTCCGCCTGGACCTCGGTGAACAGGCGTTGGGAGTGCGTGCCGCGGACCGCTGACAGGGTGATCTTCCCGTCGGAGAATGATCCGGCTCCGCCCTCGCCTTCCAGGACGGGGCAGGTGCGGCACTCGCAGCCGGGGCCGGGTGGGCACACCCGCCGCGCCATCGGCCGGCCCCGTTCGGCGATCACAATGTCGGTCATGCCAGCGCGGAGCAGGGCGTCGGCGGCGAACAGGCCCGCCGGGCCGGAACCGAGAATCAGGGCGGTGCAGCGCAGGCTTCTCATGCGGCATTCCTCGTCGACATGGGGGCGGACAACCGGTCCTCGACCGCCACCAACGCGGCGGCCAGGACGTCGGATGCGGACTGCTGGGCGTCAAGAACGACGACATCGGCGTGCTGGTCACGCAACAGGCGCAGGCAGGTGTGATAGGCCTGCGGAAGGTGGCGGGTGAACTCCGGCGTCTCCCATCGGCTGTCCGGCGGCCGGCTGACGCGGGCCGCTGCCACCAGCACCGGGACGTCGAGGTATAGGTACACGTCCGGCATCCGTATGCCGACGGCGCAGGCGGCGTAGAGGGCGGGGTCGATGCCGTCGGCGTGGTGGTACGCCAGCCCGGACAGGTAGTATCGGTCAGCGATCACGACCCGCGCCTCGCGCAGCAAAGCCCGCAACGAAGGCTGCTGATGGTGCCGATCGGCGGCCGACAGCAACGCCAGCGCAGGCGGGCACGCCGGCTCCTCGACCGCGAGGCGGCGCAGCAGGCTCCCAATCGGCGCACCAGTTGGCTCCTTGTACCGCCCCACAGCGACACCCCGCCGGGCCAACGCCTGGCACAGGCTCTCGACGAGAGTCGTCTTACCGCTGTGGTCGATGCCCTCCACCGCTACGAACAACCCCACCATCAGCCCCCTACCTCGACCACAGCCCGCCGCATCGCGGCGACCCGCGTCTCCAGCACCTGCCGGTCGGGGTGCAACAGCGCCGCCGGCCCGAAGTCCTCCACCACCAGGGACGCGACCGCGCACGCGTACCGAGCTGCGGTCACCAGCTCGTCGCCTTCGACCAGGCACGCCGCCAGCGCCCCGGCGAAGGCCTCGCCCGCGCCGGTGGGATCCACGGCCGGGCGAGGAAACGTCGAGACCCGATGGATAGCCTCGCCTCCTACGACGTAGCAGCCCTGATCCGCGTCGGTCACCACCACCGCCCGCCCAGGATCGCCGACCGACCGGGTCAGCCACGCCAACGCGTCCACCAGCTGCCCGACACTGGCAAGGGCGATGGCTTCCGGCGCCGAGCACACGAACACGTCGCAGGCAGCGAGCACCCGCCGCACCGATCGGCGGTCGGCGGCGATCCGAGCCAGGAACGTACCGGCGCTGACCTGGGCCTGCCCGGTGCCGGCCATTGCACGCAGCTCGTTCGCGTATCGCAGCTGAGCGACCGGATCACCCAGGGCGCACAAGTGAAACCCGGCGGCGGTCAGGTACCGCGTCGGCACCTGACCGGGGTGCAGGTGACGTTCGTCGCCGGCATCGTCGGTACGGTAGGTGGCCCGGCCATGCTGGTCGTAGCTGATGTCGAAGGCGAGGTGACGGCCAGGCAGGGTGACCAGGCCCGCATCGTCGACCGCAGGCCACCACGGCCGGCCAGCCGTCAGCGGATGATCGCTGCAGAGCCCCACGAGGCCGACGGTGGTACGGGTCGCCGCCGCCAGCGCCGCGTACAACCCACCACCACCAAGAACCTGTACCCCACATTGCTGCGGGGTGCTGATCCGATCCACGGAGACACCGCCGACCACCACCAACCTGGGTGCGACAAGGTCAGCGTCCACGAACGTCCTCCCACAGCAGGACATGCAGTCGCCCCGTCAAGTTCCAGCCACGCCGCAGCGTCTCGTCCGCCAGCGCGCGAAGGTCCGCCACGAGCAGTCCAGAACGGGTGCCCTCCGGCATCACCCACACCGGCGCCAACCCGTACCGCTCAACGAGACCAGCGATCACGTCGAAGTCTCCCGGCCCGGACACCACAAACTTGAACACCACACGTCCCGTCGCCACGAACGCGCCCAACGCCTCGCCGTTGACAGGCCGGTCACCGGTGGCGGCGAACGACGGCAGCTTCGGTGAGACGTTGAACCGTGCAACCACCGTGGTCAACGCCGGGCTCGGAACGATCGTGCCGTTGGTCTCGATCTCCACCTGACGCCCAGCTGCAGCCAGCCGATCTGTCAAAACGGTCACGTTTGCCTGCTGCAGCAGCGGCTCTCCACCCGTGATCACCACCAACCGTGGCGACGAGGCGAAAACCTGCGCCGCGACAGCGTCAACCGACGTGACGACAGAATGTTCGCGCAGGTCATAACGGCGGGTGTCCCACGTGTAGGGGGTGTCGCAGCCGGGACATCGCAGATTGCACCGGGAAAGGCGGACGAACATCGCCTGCTGCCCGGCAGAGGGGCCTTCGCCCTGGAACGTCGGGCCAAACACTTCCGCCACCAGCAGCCGCCCGTCTGACACCAGCGGGGGCAGCGAGGTGGTCACGTCAGGTCCAGGACGTACTCGGCCCAGCTGCTGGGAGTCTCGGACACCCGAACCACCGCCAGCCGGCCACCCAGAGATTCAGCCAGATGTTCCTTAAGCCACTGCGCGAGATGGCACCCCAGCCACTCACTGGTGGGCTCGACATCGACCAGGACATCGTTGAGGTGCCGATGGTCAAGGTGATCGCGGAGATAGTGGCCGAACGGGGCCAGGTCACCGAAGTCGGTCACGAAGCCCGGTCCGGCGAGCGAGTCGCCTTCCAGCACCACCTCGACGGTGTAGGTGTGCCCGTGCAACCGACCGCACTTGTGTCCCTCGGGCAGGCCCGACAGACGATGCGACGCGTCGAATGAGAACCGCTTGCCGATGCGCCACACGTCAATCACCGGCCAGCCGTGGCAACAGACGTCGACCCTGGGCGCCGCCCGCCGAGCCTGGCCACGGCCAACTCGGCGACCGCCGCGCCGACATCCTGCGGCGACATGCCGTTGACATCCAACGGCATCCAGCCGTACTGGAGGGTCCACGCGTCGAGCACCTCAGCCAAGCGACGCTGGTAGCCGATGAACGCCTCCCGGGTCAGCACCACATTGCCCTCGTGGTTGCCCGCCTCGCTGATGCCGAAGGTCGTCTTACGATCCGCCGCCGTCACCGGATCAAGGTCGAGACGGACGACAAGATCCGGCTGCGGCAGCCCATCGAACACCGCAGCCGCCGCCCGAAGGTCAACGTTCGGGCGCATCGCCAGCTTCGCCAGGAACTTGTACGTCCAGGTGTCCGTCACCACCACCTGCCCTGCTTCCAGCAGAGGCCGGACCGCGCAGTGCGCCGCAGCCGAGTACCAGGCCGCCTGCAAGTACACCCAGTGCATGTCACCCAACTCGAGGTACGGGTCGTCCGCCGGGTGCTCCCAGATCAACGCCCGCAACTCACCAGCATGACGGCGCACGTACTCCGAGCCGAACTGCGTGATCTTCTTGTCGAACACGACGGCCGGGATTCCACGACCGCCCAACGCCTCGACGACACGACCGACAGCGGTTGTCTTGCCAGCCCCGTCGATCCCCTCGAAGCAGATGAACAGCCCTCGGTGCCGAACGACCTCTTTCCTGGCAGATGCGTGATCCAAGCCCATGGCCACCGCTTCCCTTCCATCAAACCGGCCCCCGTCCCGAGATCTCGACGCTGTCTGAACGCGCCCCTCGACGGGTGCCGCTGCATCCGGAATGCCTCCTGACGCCACCTACCGTCGCTGACGGCCGGCCAACCGCCGAACCCCTTGATGCCAGAAACAAGTAGAAGCTGGTCGACGCGTGTCGAACACCCTCGACACGAATCTTCGACACGGCCCGGCGCGTCAAGTCAAACGACTACGGCAGATTCTTCCCTTCCACTTCCTGGCGGTCTTGACCTTGAGCATTCGGAGTGCTTCGGGTGGGGCTGGCGCAGCCCGCCGTTGCCGAGCTCATCCCCGCAACGACGCTGCTGCCTGAACCCGCCGGCGCGGAGCCTTTGCAGGCTCCGCTCCCTGGTCGTGGCGACACGATGCCAGGGTCGTCCGCTTGGCCTGGCGTTGTCTTGTCTCCATACCGATCTATAGCCTCGAAACAGTGGGGCACGAGGGCCGGCGGGTAAGGACGGGTGATGTCGCTGATCGACGACATCATCGGTGACCTGAAGGCGATGGCCGCCGGTGTCGCCAGTACCGAGCAGCACGTGCGGGCGGTGGACGACGCGGTGGAACAGATCATCGTCCGGGCCACGGCCGCCGGCTTCACGGCGGTCGCGGCAGGGCTTACACCGGTGCGGGGCGTTCTCGGGCAGGTGCATGCGCAGCTGACCTCGATCAGCGGTGTCCTCGGCGAGACGGCGCGTGTGGTCGCGTCGGTTCCGCAGCAGTCCTCCCCGCAAGAGGTCACCGCCGTGCTGGCGTCGGTGGCTGCGGCCCTCACGGTTGTCGACAGCGGCATCGCCGCGTCGGCGGCGCAGATCGGGCAAGCGCGGCAGCACGTTGTGGGCGCCTTGCGGGGAGGTCAGCCCGGCCCGACGCTGGCGGGCCTGCAGAGAGTGAACGACCTTCTCCACGTCCTTCGAACCCGTGGGGAGGCCGCCCGTCACGCCGTCAACGCCGCACTGACGCAAGCCCGCCACGTCGGTGTGCTCGCCGCCCCGGCCACAGGCGGCGGTAACGCGTCCGCCGCCCAGCCCGTGCCCGTGTCGCCCGTCCATCCCACGGGTCCGCCCCCTGGTCAGGGATCGGCATCTGATGGTGGGCAGAACACCTTCCCGGCACCAGTCGATCGCGCCTGGCGGCAGGTCGATCCTGGCGCACTACCCGATACCGTCCGTGCCACCGCTGGCTCTCTGCCTCCTCGGCCGGCGGGCAGCACCCGTCCCACCCAAGGATTCCTCGACGGCATGCCGGTCACGTCCGGAGGAGGCGACCGGTCCCTGGCCGCTGACCTCGTCCACGACCCGCTGCGCGGGCCGCCGGTCACCTTCTACGACCACGTCGAGTCGAAGGCCGCCGCGCACCTGCGCCGCGCCGGCTGTGGCGAGGCGGACCTCGCCATCGACAACACCGTCTGCGGCACCAGCGACCGAGACCAGGCCTACCCCTGGACGTGTGACAAGATCCTGCCGGCCATCCTGCCCGCAGGAAGCCGCCTACGCGTGTGGGTCACCCGCGACGGCGGCACCACCTGGTGGCACCGTGTCTACACCGGCACCGGAGAAAGGATCAGCCGATGACCCCGCTGCTACGCGACTACCACGGGCACCCCTACGACCTGACCAGCCCTGACGAGGCGGGAAGCCGCTTCGACGACCAGATCACGGCGATCATGCCCCACGGAGAATGCGGACAGACACTCACCATCGGCACCGCCGACGGACCGGTGTTGCGCATCGACATCGACGCGGACGCCGACCGGGCCGCACTGCGGTGGCTCCCCGACGGCAGCCACGCCACCGACCTCGATGCCGACAGGCCGATCACCGTGTACGAGTCCCCCGACACCGGCCTACGCGACATCCCCGCCCGCCTTGCCCGGGTAAACACCGCAACCGCCCGCAACGCCGTCATCGAGTACGTCACCTCAGGCCAACGACCCACCAGCGTGACCTGGGTACACGACGAGCTGCCCGCCACGTAGGGGAGTGTGTCGATTTTGGCTCTGTCTCACATTCGGTGGTGACGGTGAGTGCCGGTTAGCCGAGCAGGATGCGGTGTCGTAGAAGGTCGAACCCGGCGCGTCCGTACATTTGTCGCTTGATCAGTTTGGTTTTGGTGTTGACGCCTTCGGTGCCGCCGTTGTGGAACGGATGGGTCAGGGCGGCGTTGACGGCGTCGCGGTCGAAGGCCGAGGCCGCGGGTGAAGGTGTGCAGGTGGGGCAGGTGGGTGGCCTTGACCTCGGCGATCCAGGAGTCGAGACGGTCGTCGTTGCCGACTGCTGGCGTGAGGAGCGCGGCGAACGAGCCGATGAAGCCGGTCAGCGCGGTCATCTCCGGGCAGGCGGCGGTGAGGGCGTCGATGAGCGTCCGCTGGTGTTCTGTGAGCTGGTCAGGTTCGGTGAGGAGGTAGCGGGTCAGACGCCTGGGCGACAGAGCTGGGCGGTCGGCTTCGACCCGGCCTTGGGTGATGTAGCGGTAGAGCAGGTTCAGGCTGCCGGTGTAGGCCATTTCTCTGATCTCGGTCAGGAGTTGGGTGGCGCCGACGGCGGGATCTTGTTGGCGGCGGCGCCGTAGGTGCTCGCGGTAGGGGTCGACGAGGGTGGGCCGGTACTGCGGTGCGCGGACCAGGCGTTCGGGTTCGCTGATCCGGGCGTAGCGTTTGACGGTGTTGAGGCCAAGGTTGAGCCGGCGGGCGCATTCGAGCAGGCCGACTCTTCTGTCGAGCAGGTCGTGGACCTGCTGCCACCGCTGCCGGGTGGTCACCGCCCGCTTACCCTCCTGGGGCGGCAGGCCGGCGGCGGCCCAGCACATGCTGTGCGCGGTGACCTCTTTGCGCACGGCCTCGGCGAGGTTGTGCCACAGATGCCAACGGTCGGCGACCTGCACCGCTGCGGGCAGGGCACGGCGGACCGCCTCGGCGTAGGCGCCGCAGGAGTCCCAACACACCACCTCGACACCGGGACGCTCCCGCAGCCACGTCTGCAACGTGTGGGCCTTGCGGTCGGGCAGCACGTCGACGCGCTGGCGGGTGACCGCGTCGATCAGGACGGTGGCGTAACGCCGGCGACGGCACAGCGCGAAGTCGTCAACCCCGAGCACGCGGGGCACTCTGCGTTCGGGCAGCGGAACGCGTAGCAGCGACCGCAGGGCGGTGTGTCGGGACATGACGACTATCGCCAGGGCCGACATCAGGCGAGCGCCACCCCGGCCGGCCAGATGGCGCACCACCGCAGCGACCTGGGAGACCAGCCGAGGCGTGCGGCGCTGGTAACGCTCCAGAACACCCGGAAGCTGTTCGCAGAACGTGCGGCGGCAGCCCCGCGTCGGGCAGACCAGACGGCGCACGCGTACCCGCAGCACCACCGGCCGGGCATCGACCGACACGTCCGCGAGAGTCCGCTGGTGATACCCGTGCACCCGGCCCGTCACCGCATCGCAGCCCGGACATGCCACAGGCGTCCCAGGGGTCCGAGCCCGCACCAGAATCCGCTCGCCCTCATCCGTGACGTCATCGATCACCAGCGGGGACAACCCCGAGAACACCATCTTCATAAGATCATCGATCTTGCACACACGGTCTCAACGACATCAACCACCCTCGGTCACCACCGAATGTGAGACAGAGCCGAAAGCGCCACACTCCCCGCCAGCGTCCGTTCCCAGTGATTGATCAGAGAATCGAGTACCCCGCATGTTCTGCACTGTCAGCGATGGCCTTGTCAGTCATTGTGAGAGGGCTGTGAGGCTGGGAAGTGTTCGCCGGAGCTGACAGAGCCCGGTTTGGGGTGTGAGCGCATCGTGGCCGGTGAGCTGGCCGGCAGCTGGCCGGCCGATGTGGATTACCTCAGCTCGCCTGGTCAGTTGCCGCAGCGAGTGTCCTCGTTCCTGCGACCGCGGTCCCATAGCTCCGCGGTCACGGGCAGATAGTGTCCGACCCGGTCGCCGTCGTCCGCCGCATCGCCTGGGACACGTGGCGATGGGCGGATGCGTGGTGTTCGGTCATGACGGTTGTCGGCTGTGGCTACGGCTGTCGGGGTCCCCACCAGGGCAGGATGGGTGGCAGGTCGGCCAGGGGGTTGCTGGGTCGTCTTGGTGCGGCGGACTCGTCGTCGCCGTTTCAGCGGCGGCCGTACTGGTCCGGTAGGTCGCCCCAGCCCTGGTATGGGGTGGGCTGGGCGGCCGCGAGGCCGAGTGGGTCGATGCGGTGGTCGGCGACGGTGCACAGGTGGGTCCAGTCGTCGCCCATGTCGAACACGTAGGCGAACTGGTCGCCCGGGGTGAGTCGGCTCAGTGTGGTCCTGTCGCTGTCCACCGCGTCGTCCGGTGTGTCTTCCCACGTTCGGAAGGAGCAGACGGGGGTCTGGTCGGCGAGGGTGAACAGCCGTAGGTGTGCGAGGTCCCAGCGGGCGAAGGCCAGGTCGATGGCGGCGCCCAGTTGCTCGAACGTGTGCGATCTGGTGGCGGCGAGGATCCGGCCCGGTCGGGGCCAGTAGTTCTCGCCTCGTCCGGAGACGAGTTCGACCCGGATCGACAACCACGTCCTGGCCACCGTTGACCTCCCGCTGCCGCTGGCCGGCCACGTTACCGCCGTGTCACGGCCCGTACGCCAGGACACGCCTCGCACCGCCCGAACCCGGCGTCCTTCGTCGCCGGGTCTGTCACCACGTCACCGCTTCATTAGGGAGATCGATCATGCGATCGCCACGACGAACCCGAACCGCTTCGCCCGCCGCCGGTGAGGCGTCCCGCGGTGGGGAGCGGCAACCCTGGACCGTCGAGCGGATCCGCGCGTTGGGTCCGAGTACCGACCTCGCGACGGCCGCCGCGGTCCTGGGCATGTCCCGGTCGGCCGCTTACAAGCTGGCGCGCCGCGACGCGTTCCCCACGCCGCTGTACCGGGTCGGTGCCCACTACCGGGTACCGACCGCGCCGATCCTGGCCATGCTGCACCTACCGCATCCGACCGACCCCGAGCCCGACGGACGGGCCGCTGACGACCGCGGTGACCCGCCCTGACCGCCCCCACCGTGTCAGCCACGTCCCACGGTGCCCTTCGGCCTCGCCGGGGCCGAAGGGCGGCCCCGCCGGCCGCAGCGTCGACCCTGTCGGCGGCCGGTCCGTCGATGACTTGATCGTCGCGGCGTGTCACGCGTGGATGTCGATCGACAAACCGATGCCGCATCCCCAACCCGAGGAGCACCACACGCTATGCCAGACGGGAGCATCTTCAAGCGCTGCGGCTGCCGCCATCCCGATACCGGCAGGCCGTGGGGCAACGACTGCCCGAAGCTGCGTCGTCCGAACAAGGCCTGGAGCTTCGAGCACGGCCACTGGGCCTACCAACTGGAACTGCCGGCCACCAGCGACGGCCGCCGTCGGCAGTTGCGCCGGTCCGGGCTGTCGACCCGCCGCGACGCCGCCGCCGAGCTGGACCACGCGCGGGCCCTGCTCGCCCTCGCCGACCGGGACCGGCGCCGCCGCACCGAGATCGCCGACCTGCTGCAGACCTGCGTGCGCGCGGGCCGGCCGCTGCCCGAGGTGGACCGGATCCGGCAACGGCTGCGCGGTGACGGTTCGCTGGCCGACATGGTCACCGTCGGCGAGTACCTCACCGAGTGGCTCACCCACCTCACCGTCGATGACAACACCGCGGTCGGCTACGAGTCGCTCACCCGGGTGCACCTGATCCCGCACCTCGGGGAGATCCCGCTGGACAGGCTGCGTACCGGCCACATCAGGGCCATGTTCGCCGCGATCGAACGCCGCAACCAGGAGATCCTTGCGGCGAAGGCCAGCGCGGACCCTGACGTGCGCGCCTCGGTCGTGGGTGTGCGGCCCACCGGGGCGTCGACCCGGCAGCGCATCCGCGCCTGCCTGCGCAAGGCCGTCAACGACGCCCTCGCCGAGGAGGTGATCGTCGGTTCCAACCCCGCCGCGCTGGTCAAGGTCCCCGCCGACCGGCCGGTGCCGATCGTGTGGGAGGCCGAACGCGTACAACGGTGGAAGGCCACCGGGAAGGTTCCCGGACCGGTCATGGTGTGGACCGACGAACAGATCGTCGCGTTCCTCGACCACGCCCGCGAACACATGCCCGACCTGTACCCGATGTGGCACCTCATGGCCTACCGGGGCCCCCGCCGCGGCGAGGCATGTGGGCTGCTCGACGCCGAGGTCCGCCTCGACAGGCGCGAGATGACGATCAACCACCAGATCGCCACCCACGGCTACACCGCAGTACACAAGAAGCCCAAGAGCAGAGCGGGCAACCGCGACCTCGCCCTCGACGCCGAAACGGTCAGGGTCCTCGCCGCCTACCGGGCCCGCCGCGCCCAGTGGCGCCTCGCCGCCGGCCAGGCGTGGCCCGACACCGGCCTGTTCTTCGTCCGCCCCGACGGCCGGCCGTGGCACCCCAGCGGGGTCACCCAACGCTTCCGCAGGCTCGTCCGCCAGGCCGGGTTCCCACCGATCCGCCTACACGACCTGCGGCACAGCGCGGCCACCATCGCCCTCGACGCCGGAGTGGACATCAAGGTCGTCTCCGAACAACTCGGCCACTCCACCACCACCCTCACCCGCGACACCTACCAGAGCGTCACCAGGAAGATGCGCCACGACGCCGCCGACGCCGTCGCCAAGAAGATCCAACAGAACCGGCCCAGAACCGCGTAGCCGCCATCGGCCGGTTCTACCGGCTCGGCTAGCGTGCTCGTCATGGTCGCGCGTCCGTCCGTACGTGGTACGGCCCGATGGCGGGCTCCGGCGGCACCGAAGCTGCCGGCGTCGCTGGACCTGACCGCCGCCGGGGATCTGACTATCGGCGACGAGGCGAGGTTCGAGCGGCTGGGCCTGGGCGACCTCGACCTGTCCGGGCGGTCGGCGGACGGCGTCGAGTTCAGCCGGTGCCGCCTCGTCCGCACCGACCTCAGCGGCAGCCGACTGGAGGCGGCGCGGTTCACCGACTGCGTGTTCGAGAGTACGAACCTGGCGAACCTGCGGACGGAGAGGTCATCGATGCTCCGGGTGCGGGTGCCGACGGCGCGGATGACGGGCCTGCAGTGGGTCAACGGGACGCTGCGGGACGTCACGATCTCGGACAGCCGGCTCGACCTGTCGTCGTGGCGGTTCACCACCTTCTCGAGCGTGGCGTTCGAGGGCTGCAACCTGACCCGGGCCGACTTCCAGAACGCGGACCTGCGCGGCGCCCGCTTCACCGACTGCGACCTGACCGGCGCGCAGTTCTCCCAGGCGAGCATGGACGGCACCCGTTTCGCCCGCTGCGACCTCACCGGGATCGGCGGCGTGACCAGCATGACCGGCGCGATCCTCGCCCATCATGACACCGCCCGGTACGAGCGCAGCACCTCGAACCGTCGGCGCACCGCGCTCTCGGCGAAGGTTTGGCAGGCGGCACATACCTGCTCGATCGTCAGACCGGCCGGCCCGGCGAGCGCGAAAGCGTTCAGGATGGCCTCGTCGATGTCGACACTGCCGGAGTCGTCAATCATGCTGCCGGAAGTGCGGGCCAGGACCGAGTGCACCTGCCGATAGATCGCCAAGACTGTCGAGTCTGCTACTGCCGCCTCGAACGGCAGCTCGTCGGGCACGGTCACCGGTCACCGCCGACGACATCGCGGGTGGCCGCGAGCTCGGCCGGCAGGTCGGAGGTGACCCGGGTGGCGCGTGAGGTGGGCAAAGGTCTCTCTGGCGCTGTCAGGTGCGCAGTCACGGGATTATTCTGCTCTCTGCATCTGCGCCAGCACTTGCCCGAACGGTGCCGTCACGCGGCGCCCGTCCGCCGGTAGGGGCGACTCGCGAGCACGTCCGCCGTCGACCCGCGAACCGCGCGCCAACGGCGGAGAGGCAAAAGCCCAGTCGCAAGGCCAAACTCCTGCTGCCGGCGTCTCATCTGGTTCCCCCACTGGCCGGCGACGCTGCCATACCGCGCCTTTGTCACCGTGGCAACGCATTCATCGTGCTCGTTAAATGCGTCAAAGCGTGAAACGCGCTACCAGTATTCGTCTGAATGATCTTGCCAGCGCTCGGCGTGGACTGAGGTGCTCGGCCGTCCGGAGCTGGTACGGCACCTGTGCTCGGCCGGTGCATGGCACCGAGGACAGCTGTGGTCGGACCATGTCCAGATAGGTAACGCTGCTGTTGGATCTGCCTGCTTCCGGTGATGGTTGAGATGACGGGTCAGAGCGGCTCGTTGCTCATCTACGTCGGAGGAGGACTCCCCGTACTCCAGCCAGACTGATGGCTCCAGTACGTTGGCGGCTCGACCTGGACGCTCTGGGCAGTAGGTGCACACGGCGCAGTACAGGCGGCCGCCCGAGCGTTGGATATGTGGCTCGGCCACGCCCATCTCGGGGCAGGGGCCGTCGCAGTCGATGATGGGGTACGTCGGTAGGACTTCCACCTCCTGCTGGGTAACCTGACCGGCGACTGCGTCAGCGACGCGCTCCATCGCTTCAGCAATACGGCGGAGGTAGTCGTTCCCACGGCCGTCATCGTTCGACCTGGGGAAGGTCATGTGGGGATGCGTCTGCCGGGGGTAGCTCACCGGCTCAGCGTAGCCAAGGGCCTTGAGAGCGTCAGCGGCGCGAACTACGGGTTGCCCGCCTTCGCTGCCATCGACCGTGGTTCGCGCGCCAAGTTTCGGGGCCCGTTGGTCCCGATAGGCCGATGTCGGACATCGAGGCGGAGCTCGCTGGTGCTCCGTGAATGCTCGGACGTCGGGGAACCGGGGGTAGGCAGGCCAACTGAGCTGGTTCATCGCCTCTGCAAACGAGTAGTAATTGTGATGGCGTTCATGCCCGCGCACAACGTCTGCAGGTGCGGGCCTTGAACCTCCACGATCGCCGCTGCCGTTATCGCACTAATAGACTGCACATGATCGTCGATTGAGCATGACCGGTGAGGCCCGAGAGTCGGATTTGCCCCGTCTATCAAACCCCTGCGGCCCTCGGAAGTCGGTTACCTGACAGCGACGCACCCGATCGGCTGGTGTGCATGACAATCACCGCCGACCACACTCCACCGGGTGACTTACCAATCGCCTGACAACAACGCTGCGTGGCAGGGACCGCCACCGGCCACACAGCAGTTCACCCACGGTCTGCCACCGGCAGCACCGCCTCGCCGGAAACTCGGCATCGGCGCAATCATCGGTATCGTCGCTGGGGTAATCGTCATCGCGTGCTGCGGCGTAACCGGGATCGTCGCGGTCGTAAGCGGTGAGCCCCGACCAGAGGCGAAGTCCTCGCCGACAGCCGCAGCGGTCGCGGCGACTGTTCCCGCTGCTGCGGCACCCACACCGGCGCCGACGACGTCAGTCCCCACCGCGACTGCTCCGGCTGCGACAACCGCCCCCGCCCTGCCGGCACCTACCGCGCCGCCCACACCGACGAAGCTGGTCATGCCGAACTTGAAGGGTATGAACGCTGCAGTCGCCGACGACACGCTCCGGAAGCTCGGGTTCACAAACATTCAGTACGGCAGCCAAGACGAGAACGACACACTGGTTCTGATGCTGGCAAACTGGACGGTGACAAAGCAGTCAGCGAAGGCCGGCAGCAAGATGCTTCCGGACGACCTGGTGGTAGTGACCTGTACCAAGCAAAGCTGAGTCCGACGGGTAGCAATTCTGGCTGTGGTCCTGCTCTACGACGAACAACACGCCGGCACTGTGCTACGCAACTACGAGGACTATTTCTGCCGGCATCGATCACACCAGAGCCTGGATCAGCATCTACAGACTACGATCCCCGCGCGGTCGTCGCGATCGACAAGGCGATCCCTCGGCGCCACGTCCTTGGCGGCCTCATCAACGAACTGCTTGATCCGCTCACAAATCCGTAGCTCATAGCCTGAACCCAATTCTCACACGGTACAGGGAGTCCCACCAGCATGTCCACAGCACCGACCACGCTCAGCGCGTCGACCACGGGGAGCGGCATGTGCCTCGCCGGTCTGCGGCTCACGAACTTCCGCTCGTGTCGCGGCGTGGAGATCAAGCTTCAGCCCGGTCTGACGCTGCTCGTCGGCGACAACAACTCCGGCAAGTCCAACGTCATCGACGCGATGCGGCTGCTGACCACGCCGCTGAGCGGGCGACGGGTCCGCTACCTGGAGGTCGATGACGTCTCCACCGGCGCGAATGGGCCGATCGAGATCGTGGGCGAGTTCGATGGTCTGACGCGGTTTCAGCAAGGCCAGTACATCGGCGCGCTCGATATCGCCACGAACAAGGCGTACTACATGACCCGGTTCCGGCCGAACGTGGACGTACCCCGTCGGTCCAAGCTGGAAAATCTGGTCGGGCGAGCCGCCGGGCCCGACGCCGAACCTGAGAAGCGCGACCAGATCCGGCACGTCTACCTGGCGCCGCTGCGCGACGCCAAGCGTGAGCTGGATTCCGCCACCGGCAACCGTATGGCGCTCATCATCAAGTACCTGACGAGCGAGGCCGACCGAACGGACTTTCTCGACCAGGCGATCGACGGGCTGCGCAAGCTCGAGGAGCACGATGTCATCACCGGTACCCAAAAGCGGCTGCAGGAGCACGTCAGCGACCTCACCGATCCGGTCCGTGGGCAGGTCATCGGTCTGAGCTTCCGCGACGTCCGGCTGCAGCGGCTCGCTCGTGGCCTACGCCTAAAGATGGCCGAGCACGGCGTCGACCTCGCCGACATCGAGGACTCAGGCCTCGGCTACGCCAACCTGCTCTACATGGCCTCGGTCATCATCGAGTTACGCAACGCCCAGGACGCCGAGCTCACGCTCTTCCTCGTAGAGGAGCCGGAGGCCCACCTCCACCCGCAACTGCAGGCCGTGCTGCTGGACTACCTCCAGGAGCAGGCCGTCAAGTCGCTGCGCGACGACACGGACGGCCCGGCGGGTCGCATCCAGGTGGTCGCCACGACCCACTCGCCGAACCTGGCCAGCGCGGTGGGCATCCGCAGCATCGTGGTCCTGCGCACCCAGGAGACCCCGACACCGGAGATCACCGGAAATTCGTTGGCCACCGAGGTCGAGGTGGTGCCGACGGGCATCCAGCGCGGGACCGCCGCGATCGCTTTGTGCGACATCGACCTGACCGATGAGGAACGCCGCAAAATTGACCAGTATCTCGACGTGAGCCGCGCCGAGCTGCTGTTCACCCGGCGTGCGGTCCTTGTGGAGGGTGTCTCCGAGGCCGTCATCCTGCCGCCGCTCGCACGCCACTGCGTTCTCGATAAGACGTCAGTCAACTACGGGGCGAAGTGCCGCGAGTTCCGGGCCGTGTCGATCATCAGCATCGGCAGCGTTGACTTCGGTCCGTACCTCAAGCTCCTCCTGCAGCAGGTCAACGGCGTTCGGCTCGTCGACCGGCTGGTGGTCATCACCGACGGCGACCCCGACCTCGCTGGCGAGGTCGACCAAGACGACGACCTCGACGATGAGCCCAAGGCCGGCGAGCCGAAGACGGAGGACGAGCCGGCCGCGACACTCAGCCGCAAGGACCGGCTGGAAGAGATCGGCACCCAGCTTGGCGCGGACTCGATCCTCGCCGTGTTCGCCGCCGAGTTCACGCTCGAGGCCGACCTGATGAACCCGTTCACGGTCAACGGCCCGCTGCTGGAAACCGCGTTCAAACGCCAGAAGCCCAGGTCGGGTAGGTTCTGGAGTACGCTCACGACGAGCACGAACCCGGCGGAGGTCTTCTACCGCAAGCTGCGCACCTCCAAGCGGTACATCGGCAAGGGCGAGTTCGCCCACGACGTCGCCGAGCTGATCCAGAGCGGCGGCACGTTCAAGTGCCCCACCTACCTCACCCAGGCCGTCCAGTCGGCGATGCGGTAAGCGGGCATGGACGAGATCGACTTCTCGCCGGCGCAGCGCGCCCTCATCGACAAGCCGGGCGGCGTCTTCGTCCCAGCATGCCCGGGCGCCGGGAAGACCCAGAGCATCGTCGAGCGCTTCACCCAACGCCCCGGCGTCCCCGCCCGGCAGGGCGTCGCCCTGTTGTCGTTCACCAACGCCGCGATCAACGAGGCGCGTCAGCGGTGCGCCCAGCGGCCAGACCTCATCACGGCCCCGAACTACGTCGGCACCATCGACGGCTTCATCAACCGGTTCATCGTCACGCCCCTGTACAAGACGCTGACGGGCCAGGTCCCCACGTTCAAGGACTCGTGGCACACCGTCCAGGGCACCACGTTCGGGGTGGCGGGAGTGCCGCTGGAGTTTCAGCTCGGCTGGTTCGCCTTCGACCACGACGGCGGCAACGCCCGGCTGGTCAACCACCAGGTCCCGTACGCCCAACGAAGCACCGTGACCAACCTCCTTGACTGGCAGCGGAGTAAGGCCAACACCAGTGCCTCACGCCTGGCTCGCCGGTTCCTCGCGAACGGGGTGATGGACTGCGCGGCGACGCGAGTGCTGATGGAGCACTACCTCAGCGACCCGACCAACCGGGCCCGCCTGGGCCAGCTGATGAGCGCCCGGTTCGGGTCGGTCATCGTCGACGAGGTGCAGGACTGCGACAGCAGCGACATCTTCCTCATCAACTTCCTGCTCGACTGCGGCATCGAGACCGTCATGGTGGGCGACCTCGACCAGTCCATCTACGGCTTCCGCGGCTCCACCATCGAAGCGGTCAAGAACCTCGTCAGCCGGGTCCCCGAAGGAACCCGGTTCGACGGCAACTACCGAAGCTCCGCGGCGATCTGCGGCGTCGTCAACAGCTTGCGCGCCGACGCCGGCACCGACACTCCGCTCGGGAAATGGAAGGACGACCAGTACCCCGTGGTGGTCCTGCCCGTGAGCGGGTTCGGCCACGCTCGCTCGAAGATCATCGAGGTCGCCGGGTCGATGGGCTTCACCCACGAGGAGATCAAGGTACTCGCCTACGCCGAGAAGGACGCCCGCGAGTGCGCCGGCGCCTCACCGCCGGGCGACAAGAGCGGCGGCAAACTCGTCCAGCTCGCCCAGGCCGCAGCAACCCTTCAAGAACTCCGCGCCAGCGCCCGGGCCCGTACCCAGGCCATGCAGACGATCGAAGGCATCCTCCGCGGGCTCGGCCACGACGACGACCGTGTGCTCGCCGACGCCGATTTTCTGGACTCCGTCGGGCTCACCCCCCGTACGTTCCGGGACGGATGCCTGCGGCTCGCCAGCAGGACCGCACCCTTCGACGGCCCACCCAGCGCCTTCCGCACCGAGATGCGCAACGGTATCAGGGCATTGGGGTGGGGCGACTGGATCAACACCGGCAGCCTCCGCTCTCCGAACGGCGACACCTGGCCGGTCCTCATGGTCGACGAACCCGATGCGCTCGACTGGTCGACGATCCACGGCTTCAAGGGCCTCCAGGCAACGGTCACCGCGGTCGCGATCCCGCCGCTGCCGAAACGCGCCACCTCCATCGACGGGGTCGGGCTCTGGGGCGAGGGCAATCCCGGCGAAAGCCGGCGGGTGCTTTACGTCGGCGCATCCCGCGCCCAGCGCCTGCTCATCCTGGTAACCGCCGACACGCAGGTGCCCGCCGTGACGTCCTGCCTGCAACGGGATTCGGTGCCGTTTATGGTCGTCCACAACACCCGAGACACCGGGCGCGAATGCCTGACACCCCCGCGCTGACTGCGGGCGGCCTGCCTATTCCTTCTTCGGGTGGTGCGGGCTCCATCCGTTCAGGTGTGGGCGTAAATCTTCCGGGCTCGGTTCGATGGTGAAGTCGACCGTTGTGAGCGTGGGCGTACCGACAATAGGGTCGATCTCGTCGGCGTGGGCGCGTGCCCAGGTCAACCAGGTGGCGAGTTCGCCATCCCTGGCCACCTGATCTGCGGCGGCGTGTTCGAGGGCGTCGCAGAACGCCCGCATGTTCACGGCTTTCTGCCACTGTTCCATGGCGGTGTTGAGTGTCGTCCTGCGGTGCTCCTCGACGGCGAGTCGGCGAGCTTTCGTGATGGCGTGCTCCCACCTTGCTTTGCGATCGATGTCGCGGCGGCGGCGTTCCTCTGCTGCCTGCTGTTCGGCGAGTCTCGCCGCGGCCTGCCGTTCCATCTCACACTGGTGGAAGGCGGCGGAGACTCGTTGCTGTTCTTCGATGGATTTGATGATGTCGGCGACGATGCGACTGGCCTGTTGTTCCAGGCTCCCGGTCGGGGTGTCGCGCCAGGTGAGGCGCTCGTTGGACTGGAACTTGATGACTTCGAGGCGGAGGCGGCCGGTGGCAACGCTGTCGAACTCCGGAATGTGTGCCCAGGGGCGGAGTCGTTTCGTTCGGCGCTCGTCGATGGTGAGCACGTGGGGTACCTGGTCGTACTCCTCGAAGAACTCCAGCGACCGTCGGGCGCTGCCGAACTTGACGTACGGTTTCGGGTTCTTCGTCGTGAGGTTGATGCCCACGCGGCATTTGCGGTTCACTCCGGCGTCATTGATCGCCCGGAGCAGAGCGAGCACCCGGGGGATCGATTCCGGTGCCACCCGCAGGGTGGTGGGGTCCTGTTCGAGGGCGTCGTAGTCGGCGGCCGCGGTGGCGCGAGTGTCGCCTTGGTCGAGCCGTAGCCGATTCCAATCGGTGTCATAGGGCTGCGCCGCCGAGTACAGACGAACGACGAGGTCACCGGTGTTGCGGCCGGTGTGCCGCAGGTCGTAGCCGTCGGGCACGAGTTTGTGCTGCTTGGCAGCGTGGATGGCGCGCCGATAGCTCGCGCGTGTGTCGGCGTCCGGATCCGACACGACCACGGTGCCGCCGCTGGTCTGGAGCCGCTCGATCAGCACTGTCGCCTCCTGGATCACCGATGGTTGCGCCGTCGGCTGCCGGCTCTTTCCGCCAGAGGTCGCCTGCGTGGGTGAACTCTCCAACAAGTCACTGGTCGCCGTGCTGGTCACTGCGGGGTACCGGCCGTTGTCGAGGTAGTAGCGGCCACGCTCGGTCAAGGTCGCGGACCACCGGCCGTCCCGGCGTGACACCGTGACCAGGCGGCGGCCCTGCAACGCCCTCGCGGTGTGTTTCGCGCCATCGCCTGGCATACCCGGGTCGGGGCATCCAGCCTCTACCCAGCGCAACACCTCGACTTGGTGGGGCTTCAGCGGCGCGGCGATGTCGACCATCGGTCAGTTATACCGACCGGTTCCCACCCGGGCATAGGCCCTCATCATCCCGGTAGGCATCGGCCATCGGTCGATGTCAGAGTGGTCCTGCACACCCAGGTCACACTGCCTTGCGGCAGGTCGGCATCCGAGGGGCGGTTCAGATGGCGTTCGATGTATCGCGGTACGTCGTTGGCGACGAGTGGGCGTACCGGCTTCGAGACACGGCATCCTCGGAACGCGTACGCATCAAGGCCGTCACACCGAAGAAGACCACCGCGAGTGTCGAGGTGGAGTTCCCCGACGACGGCCACCGTGTGCAGACTGTGCCGTCATCCCGGCTGAAGACCCGGTGGGCGGACGTTGAAGCCTACGACGCCCAGCAGGCGGGCTGGCAGCGCATCGCAGATTTCGAGCTTGACTCCGTCGAGCGGAGCGCGGTTCTTTCCGTCTACTCCGCTCTCATCCCGGAGCAGGTGGCCGAGGTGGACTGGCGTCCGGTCGAGAACGTGACGATCATCAAGGATCGGGTGGCGCTGTCCGACATCCTTCAGGTGACCGTGGAGGAGATTCTCGCGAAGGTCCAGTGGTTCACCACCGACGAGGGCATGATCGTTTCGCCCGCTGGCACGGTTGTGATCGCGGAGGTCGTCTGCCGCGCCCACTCGCACACCATCCTGGAGCACGTGATCGAGGAGGAGGTGGAGGCGCGGCACAAGTGCAAGCACGGTGGCCCGCACCCGTTCCGGAAGGGCGAGGAGTCCAGCCCGGAATGGGAGTACCAGTGGTACCGCAGGAGTGTTCGACCCGTACACGAACTGCTGCGGCAATGGTGCGGCCACCGCGCCGTCGCCGCCCATGAACGCCTTACGGCCGCTGAAGCCGAGAACCACCGCCTCGACCTACTCGTCGTGGAGCTCATCAAAGCGCTCGACCTCGCCGGCGAAACCGCGCAAGCCGAACAGTTCGCGGAGGAACACGAACGCGACCGGATCACCCCCTACCTCGCCCGCCCTGTCGTTGACCGCCCACTGCACTGGTCCGAGATGCCTGTTCGTGAGGTACAGGTTTACCGGCGTCGCCGCTGGTAGACAGCCGTCCGCCGCAGTCTCTCCTGCTCGGTGCACCCGCACGACACCTGGACAAGCTCGATGCGGGGTACGAATCCCAAATGCCCGGCGGCATCCCCGATCCGGCGCTGGGCCGACAACGGTGCAGCAAGGTCCAGTGCCAGCGGGGCGGGACACGTGCGCGGTGTGCGACGGCCCGAGGCCGGGGCGCCGGTGATGGCATGTCGTTCCATGGACATCTCTGCAGGAACCCGTCACGACACCACGAGTCAAACTGGTCGGCTTTCGCCGGAGTACGGCACTTTTAACCAGTTTAAGCCGGCGGTTCGGGTTCAGTGCCCGTGGGGCGGGCCATGAACTCGGTCCGTCGCCGAGCCTCGGCAGCGGCGATCATCGTCTTCTCCTCGGGCGTGAGGTGGATGCGGCACGACTCGATCGGCGTCGGATAGGTGATCGCGTCGGCCTGGCACGGTCGCCCGGCTCGGGTAGGCCTACTACAGATCGGTACTCGTTTGCGTTGCTCGCGCCGCAGAGCATGCACCTGTTCGTCGAGCAGTTCGTTCTGCCGGCGAAGATTCGCGACGGTGTCCCGAAGCTGGCTCATCTCGTTCTGGAGGCGCTGGTACTCCTCCCCGCGGGCGCGACGGACCCGGTGCTTGGACGCTCCGCTGCAGCGGTCGCCCGGGGTGGCACCGCACTGCGGGCACGGCCAGTCCAAGTCCGGATCCTCGACTGTGACAACGCCCTGAGGCAGCGTGCGGACGTCGAAGCCGCGGCCGAGTTCGGCGCTGGTGAACACTGTCTCTCCAAAACACACCCGGCGGAATCCGCCTTGCGGGCCGACGATCCACTCGCTGATCGGCCCGTACACCTCGATGGCCTCCGCGACGGTCAGGAGATGGGTGTAGGCGATCGGGCCTGAGCCGCCGTACAGGGTGCCGGCGACGGGCTCGCCGACCGACAGCCAGGCGACCGGCTCGCCGCAGTAACCATCCCAGGCCACAGGGCGACCCTCTCGGCCTAGTACTCCAACGTCACTTGATCTTTTGGCCGGCTTGGTGGCTGAGTCTGCGCTGGTAGTGGGATCGTCGGGCTCGGGCTTGGGTTGTTCGTCGCCAGACCGACCAGTGCAGAGTGTGGTCTGGCGATAGCGCCACGGCGAGGACGAAGGCGTTGAGGAGTCGGCGTATCTCGGCGACGGTCAACGCGATGATCTTCGAATCGGTGTCGGGTTGCTGGGCGGCGAGGATGGTCAGGACGGCCAGGGCGAGCATGGCCAGGGTGATGAACCGGTGCCAGCCGGTCCAGCCGCGGACCTGGTAGTGGTCCAGGCCGACCTGGCCCTTGCCGGTTTGGAACAACTCCTCGATGCTCCAGCGGGAGCCAGCCACGGTCACGAGTGTGTGTAGCGGGGCTGGGCGGGGTGACCAGCACAGGTAGAAGGCCAGCACGCCGGTGGTGCGGTTGCGGCGGATGAGTAGCCAGCGGTGCTCTCCGGGCCGGGTGGCGGTGGTGATCCAGGCCCACAGGTAGTCGCGGGGGCCTTTCGCGCCCGGCCCGCAGCTGTGCTGCTGCCATTCGGTGGTGGGGATCCGGTCGGCGAGGTCGTCAACACGCACGAGGGTGCGGCCCTCGTTGACCGCCACGCGTCGGTCGCATCCGACGGCCAGGACATAGCCGATCCCGCGTTGTTCGAGGTCAGCGCGTAGGCCGGGGTCGGCGCCGTAGACCTCGTCG
The DNA here is from genome assembly GCF_042670805.1 of Micromonospora sp. NPDC057141. Lineage (NCBI taxonomy): Bacteria > Bacillati > Actinomycetota > Actinomycetes > Micromonosporales > Micromonosporaceae > Micromonospora > Micromonospora sp. NPDC057141. Next base: position 30,869 of record NZ_JBHUVA010000075.1, read on the forward strand.
CCGGTCACCCACCGGAACGGGACAGCGGCGTCCAACGCGTGGGCGATCATCTGCCGGGCCAGAGCCGGCTTCGTCGCGAACCCGATGCCGTCCGGCACGCCGGCGGCGGTGAGCCGGTCGGGCTGGTGGCACCAGGTCGTCTCGGGTAGGTAGAGCCGGCGGTCGATCATCGCCCGCCCCGCGGGTGAGACGTAGGCCAGGAACACCCCGACCTGGCTGTTCTCCACCCGCCCGGCGGTGCCCGTGTACTGCCGCTGCACCCCGACCGAGCACACGCCCTTCTTGAGGAAGCCGGTCTCATCGGTGACCAGCACCGCGTCGGGGTGGCCGAGCTGCTCGACCAGCCAGGACCGCACGTCGTCGCGGACGGCGTCGGCGTCCCACACCGCCGTGCGTAGCAACCGCTGCATCGCCTGCGGATCGGCGTGACCAGCCCGCTCCGCCAAGGACCAGCAGGTCTTGCGTTCCGCGTCCGACAGCAGCCCTTCCACGAACTGCCCGGCCGTCCGGCGTGGCTCCGCCCGTGCGAACCGGGCTGCGACACGCGTCACCGCCTCGTCCAGGATGACCCGCCACCGGGCGGGGTCTACGCTGTGGCACGCGGCCACCGCCCGATCTTCGGTTGTCCTCACAAACCATCGATGATCAACGCGGTGGCCGTCCTCATGCCCACGCCACGCCCAACGCCGAAGCCAAGTGACGTTGGAGTACTAGCTGCGATCCGTCCTCCACCATCCGGAACCCCCGGTTTGCGATCAGCTAAGATCGGTGAGCAATGCTCGAAACCTGTGGATGAGCGTCGGGAGGCGTACCCTCCCGACGAGTTCCAAGCCAGGAATCGAGTAGAGCCCGCGCGCCAACGCGG
>NZ_JBHUVA010000076.1:0-31500 GCF_042670805.1 Micromonospora sp. NPDC057141
CGAACAGATATAGATGGACTGCCAATTGAAGAACAAACAAATTTACCATTTAAATCAGAGCACGAAGGTAGGATGCATGCATGTGGTCATGACTTTCATATGAGTATTGCCTTAGGTGTGGGGTGCGGCGCCCGGCGTACGGGTGACCGGCGGCTGTCAGCGCTGGTCGAGGTTGCCCGAGGTGTCCTCCTGGTAGCTGGCACCGTTGTCGGACTCGCTGGTCAGCGGCTTGGAGCCGCCCTCGGGCGGGCCGGCGAGGCTCTGACCGGCGGCGAGCTCGGGGAACTTCACGTCGAAGGCGGGGCGCTCGGAGCGGATCCGGGGCATCTGGTCGAAGTTGCGCAGCGGGGGCGGCGAGCTGGTCGCCCACTCCAGCGAGTTGCCGTGGCCCCACGGGTCGTCGACCTCGACCACCGGGCCGGTCTTGTACGACTTCCAGCAGTTCCAGATGAACGGCAGGGTCGAGATGCCGGTGATGAACGCGCCGATCGTGGAGATCATGTTGAGCGTGGTGAAGCCGTCGGCGACCTGGTAGTCGACGTATCGGCGGGGCATGCCCTCGTTGCCCAGCCAGTGCTGCACCAGGAACGTGGTGTGGAAGCCGATCATCGTCAGCCAGAAGTGGATCTTACCCAGGCGCTCGTCGAGCATCCGGCCGAACATCTTCGGGAACCAGAAGTAGACGCCGGCGAAGACGGCGAACACGATCGTGCCGAAGAGCACGTAGTGGAAGTGCGCCACCACGAAGTACGAGTCGTGCACGTGGAAGTCCAGCGGCGGGCTGGCCAGGATCACGCCGGTGAGGCCGCCGAAGAGGAAGGTCACCAGGAAGCCGACGGCGAAGAGCATCGGCGTCTCGAAGGTGATCTGGCCCCGCCACATGGTGCCGATCCAGTTGAAGAACTTCATGCCGGTGGGCACGGCGATCAGGTAGCTCAGGAAGCTGAAGAACGGCAGCAGCACCTGGCCGGTGGAGAACATGTGGTGCGCCCAGACGCTCATCGACAGGGCGGCGATCGAGAGCGTCGCGGCGACCAGGCCCTTGTAGCCGAAGACCGGCTTGCGGGAGAAGACCGGGATGACCTCGGTGATGATGCCGAAGAACGGCAACGCGATGATGTACACCTCGGGGTGGCCGAAGAACCAGAAGAGGTGCTGCCACAGCATCGGGCCGCCGGTGGCCGGGTCGTAGACGTGCGCGCCGAGCAGCCGGTCCGCGGCGAGCGCGAAGAGCGCGGCGGCCAGCAGCGGGAAGATCAGGATCGCCAGCAGGCTGGTGACCAGCATGTTCCAGGTGAAAATCGGCATCCGGAACATCGTCATGCCGGGGGCACGCAGGGTCAGGATCGTGGTGATCAGGTTCACCGCGCCGAGGATCGTGCCCAGACCGGAGATGGCCAGGCCGACGACCCACATGTTCGCGCCGACGCCCGGCGAGTGTTCGACGCTGCTCAGCGGGGTGTACGCGGTCCAGCCGAAGTCGGCCGCGCCGCCCGGGGTGAGGAAGCCGGCGGTCGCCATCGTGCCGCCGAACAGGTAGAGCCAGTACGCGAAGGAGTTCAGCCGGGGGAACGACACGTCCGGGGCACCGATCTGCAGCGGCACCACGTAGTTCGCGAAGGCGAACACGATCGGCGTCGCGAAGAACAGCAGCATGATCGTGCCGTGCATCGTGAACAGCTGGTTGTACTGCTCCGGCGACAGGAACTGCAGCCCGGGGCGGGCCAGCTCGGCCCGCATGACCAGCGCCATCAGGCCGCCGATCATGAAGAACACGAACGCGGTGACCATGTACATGATCCCGATTTGCTTCGCGTCCGTGGTGCGCAGCAGCCGCGCGAGTGCCGACCCCTTGACCGGCTCTCGGACCGGCCAGGGCCGGGTCACGACCGGCTTGGGTGCGACGGTGGTCACGAGTGGCCTCCGGTTCTGGGTTGTCCCGCTCGGCACGCCCTGGTTATCTGCGAGCCGTCATCCGCATGGAGGATAGTCCCCGGCAGGTGGGGGTGCCGCGTGGGGTGGCCGGCTACGATCACGCCCCGCCCGGGCGCGCGCACGCCGGTTTGACCGACGACCCGCTCACACTGTTTTGACCGACGACCCGCTCACACCGTTCTGACCGACGACCCGCTCACACCGGTTTGACCAACAGCCCGTAGTGCGCGCCGAAGATCTCCGCGCCGCGCCGGCGCAGGAACGGGTCGCGCAGCGCCGGCGGCACGTCGCGGGTGCGGTTGCGGTCCCGGGTCCGGTCCCGCACCCACTGGGTACGCGGCCGGCGGCGGCTCTCGTACGCGACCAGGGCCGCCTCGACGGTGTTTTTGGAGGTCAGCGACTCGGCCAGCACCACGGCGTCCTCCAACGCCATGGCGGTGCCCTGGGACAGGGTGGGCGCGGTCGCGTGCGCGGCGTCGCCGACGAGCAGCACCCGTCCCCGGGACCACCGGCCCAGCTCGACCTCCTCGGTGACACCGACGTGCACCTGCTCCAGCGCGTCGAGCACCTCGGGCACCGGGCCGGCGTACGCGCCGAACAGCTCGGCCAGCCGCGCGAGGGGGTCGGCGGGCGGCGTGGTGCCCGCCTCGTCGGCGTAGCAGTAGAGCCGGCCGGCCCCGAGCGGCACGACGAGGAAGCCGGCCCGCTGGCCGAGCAGCGCGGTCCACTCGGCGACCGGGGGGCCGCCCCGGACGACACCCCGGTATACGACGTGCCCGGCCGGGCGGGGCGGCCCGCCGAGCGCGGCCAGGGCGCGCACGGCCGAACGGGGGCCGTCCGCGCCGATCACCAGGTCGTACTCGGCAGTGGTGCCGTCGGCGAAGGTGATGCCGACGGCGGCCGGCAGCAGCTCGACCTCCCGCACCTCGACCCCGTGCCGGACCTCGCCGCCGGCCCCGGTGAGGAGCACCCGGTGCAGCTCCGACCAGGGCAGCGCGCGGCATTCGCCGACGTCCGTCCACAGCGAGCCCAGGTCGACCTCGCAGAGCAGGTCGCCGGCGGCGTCGAGGAAGCACTGCCGGCGGATGATCTGCCCGAGGGGGCGCACCGGGCCGTCGAGGTCGAGCCCGCGCAGGGCGCGGGCCGCGTTGCCGGGCAGGTAGAGGCCGGTGTCGACGAGGGCCGACGCGGGCAGGCGCTCGGTGACGTCGGGCCGGAGACCCACCCTCCGCAGTGCCCGGGCCACGGCCAGACCGGCGATGCCCGCGCCGACGACGAGGATGCGCAGGGGGGAGCCACCCATCGTGGTGTACGCCTCCGGGGGGTAGCGGCACGCGTTGGAGGCAAGACACTACTCGGTGCGATCGGCGCACGCCAGGGCCGTTCGTCTCGGGCGGGGCGACCCTCGACGGGTTGCGTCGATTGCCGGGGGACGGCTGACGGGCCGGCCGGGCGGGCGAGAAAGTTGTTCCGGCCGGTGAACGCCGTTCCACCGGTGGGCCAATCCATCGACATCCACTAAGGTGTTGGGGGTGACGGCGGGCGACGCGCACCGGGCGGTGAAGTCGGCCGGCCGCGCGCTGGACGTGCTGGAGGCGCTCGCGGCGACCGACGGCCCGCGCCCGCTGGTCGAGCTGAGCCGGGCGCTCGGCATCCCCAAGAGCAGCCTGCACGCGCTCCTGCGCACCCTGCTCGCGCGGGGCTGGGTGGAGACGGACGACGGCGGCGGCCGGTTCGCGCTCGGCGTCCGGGCCCTGGAGGTCGGGGCGGCGTACCTGGGCCGCGCCGGGGCTGCGGGCCTGCTGGGCGGCGTACTCGACCGCCTGGCGGCCCGGTTCGCCGAGACCGCGCAGCTGTTCCGGCTGGACGGCGGGTCGGTGGTGCTGCTGGCCCGGCGGGAGTCGCCGCACGCGCTGCGCGCGTACCACCCGATCGGCTGCCGCCTGCCGGCGCACGCCACGGCGGCGGGCCGGGCGCTGCTCGCGCAGCGGCCGGACGACGCGGTGGACCGGCTGCTGAGCTGGCCGCTGCCGGCCCGGACGGAGAGCACGGCGACCGGGCCGGCGTGGCTGCGCGCCGAGCTGGCGGCGGTGCGCGAGCGGGGCTGGGCGGCGGAGGCGCAGGAGTGCGACCCGGGGCTGGCGGCGGTCGCGGTGGCGGTGCCGCTGCGGCAGCCGGCGACGGAGGCGATCGCGCTCTGCGCGCCGGTCGCGCGGCTGGGGCCGCAGACCCGGGCGTGGATGGCCGCCGCGCTGGTCGAGGCGGCCGGGCGGGTGGGCGCGGCGCGCACCCTGCTGGCCGGAGATTCGTGGCCACCGTTCGACGGGCCGAACGTCGATCCCGCGCTAGCTTAACCGTTTCATTTGCGCAACGGTTTCAAACATGTAAATGTGTCGACTAGACGTGGGAGCGCTCCCGCGACGCACCTCCGGACCCGTCCCGACGTTTCGCCGTAGCAGCCAAGGAGCATCATGAAGCGTCCACTCCGCGCCCTCGCGGCAGCCGGCCTCCTCGCGGCCAGCTCGATCATCGCCGTCGCCCTCGGCGGCAGCGCCTCCGCCGACACCCAGATCTGCGAGCAGTACGGCTCGACCGTCATCGGCGGCAAGTACGTCGTGCAGAACAACCGCTGGGGCACCACCGCCCAGCAGTGCATCAACGCCACCAGCACGGGCTTCGAGATCACCACCCTGAACGGCAGCAGCCCCACCAACGGCGCGCCGACCGCGTACCCGTCGATCTTCGTCGGCTGCCACTACACGAACTGCTCGCCGGGGACCAACCTGCCGATTCAGGTCAGCCAGATCAGCAGCGCGCCCAGCAGCATCAACTACCGCTACGTCGGCGGGGCCATCTACAACGCCTCGTACGACATCTGGCTCGACCCGAGCCCCAAGCGGGACGGGGTGAACCAGATGGAGATCATGATCTGGCTCAACCGGCAGGGCCCCATCCAGCCGATCGGCTCCCCGGTGGGCAACGCCAACATCGCCGGCCGCAACTGGGAGGTCTGGCGCGGCAACAACGGCGGCAACAACGTGATCTCCTACGTCGCGTCGTCGGCGATCCCCAGCCTGAGCTTCGACGCGCTGCACTTCATCAACGACACCCGCAACCGCGGGGCGATCACCAGCTCCTGGTACCTGACCAGCATCCAGGCCGGCTTCGAGCCCTGGCAGGGCGGCGCGGGGCTGGCCGTGACGAACTTCTCGCAGAACGTCAACATCGGCGAAGCCCCGCCGACCACCACCCCGCCCACCACCAACCCGACCCCTCCCCCGGGCATCGGCGGCTGCGCGGTGAAGTACACGGCGAACTCGTGGAACAACGGCTTCACCGCCGACGTGCAGATCACCAACACGGGCACGACGACGTTCAACGGCTGGACGCTGACCTACAACCTGCCGGGCGGGCAGCAGATCACCGGCGCGTGGAACGCCACCGTGACCCAGAGCGGGTCGGGCGTGACGGCGCGCAACGTCGGCCACAACGGCACGCTCGCCCCGGGCGCCACGGCCAGCTTCGGCTACCAGGGCACGCTGAGCGGCGCGTACTCGTCGCCGTCCAGCTTCAGTCTCAACGCTCTGACCTGCACCCGCTCCTGAACCGCCGCGCGGCGGGGGCGGTTCCGGCCCGCCGCGCGGGCGGGCCGGAACCCCTCGCCCGCCGCGCTCAGGAGGTGGGCGGCTCGTCCTCGCCGGCCGCCTCCGCCGCGTCGGCCTCCTCCTTGCTGTGGTGGACGGCCTGGTCGGCGTGCTCGGGCGGGCCGTAGACGGTGTAGAGCACCAGCGGGTTGGGGCCGGTGTTGACGAAGTTGTGCTTGGTGCCGGCCGGCACCACCACCAGGTCGCCCTGGGCGACCTCCTTCTTCTCCCCGGCGACCCGGGCCTCGCCGGTGCCGCTGACGAAGGTGAGGATCTGGTCGATGCCCTCGTGGACCTCCTCGCCGATCTCGCCGGACGGCGGGATCGTCATGATCACCAGTTGGGTGTGCTCACCCGTCCACAGCACCCGCCGGAAATCCGGACTCTTCTCGGCGACGGTCGCGATCGTGAAATGCTCCATGGCCCGCACATACCCGGTCCCGCCCCGCGTCACGCCGGGAACGACGGATGGTGGGGTTTCCCACTGATCCGAGGTTTGGACCCGCCCAAACGGGGCATCGCCATCTCGACCGATGCACCCGGTCGGTCGAGCCAGGTCCCCGCCGGCGTACCGCCGTAGGGCTGCGGTGGTGGGAGACGGCCGGAGCGCGGCGACGTTACGACCCTCGGGTCGCGGCGGCGCCGTGCGCTCCTGTCCGGGTCGACAGCTCCGGGATCGACAGCTCCGGGGCCGACAGCTCCGGGATCGGCAGCTCCGGCCGACAGCTCCGCGATCGACAGCAGCTCCGGGGCCGACAACCGACTGTCCGGGGGCGGACGACCGACCGGCCCCCGCTGCGGGCTGCGACGGGGGCCGGGTTCAGCGGGGCGTACGGGATCCCGGTGCGGGTGTCAGGACGCGATGGCGAGGTGGAACGCCCGGTCGGCGGGCGCCCCCGCCGAGGTGAACGTCTGCACGAACACCCCGTTGGGCACGCCGGCCCGGCCGACGACCGCGATCTCGCCGCTGGGCGAGGCGCCGACGCTGCCGGGCAGGCCGATGGTCCCGATGTACGCGGAACCGGTCAGGTCGTGGGAGAAGACGACCTGGTAGGTCCCGACGCCGAGGCGCAGCGACGAGAAGACGCCGAAGCCGCGGACCAGCGCGCCGTTGGAGTTGACGACCGCGAAGAAGAGCTGCGCTGTCGGCGGCATCCCCACGGTCGTGGCGGGGACGAGCTGGGCGACGGCCTCGGCGACGACCTCGGCGCTGGCGACGGGCTGGTCGGCGGTCTGCTTGGACTCGGACATGATCGCTCCTTCGCGGCCGCCCGGGCCGCGGGCGACCAAATAGAGGGATGTAGTGAAAAGTAGTGATCAGGATGACAATTAGCGTTTCAATCTGATCAATACCTTTTACGGGTCAAACGCTAATCCGTCCGGCCGTCGGCAGGCCAGCCCCGCCGACTGTCCAATCATGGACATTCGGCTATTTGATCACACTCCTGAGCTGGGAACACCCTGTCCGATCACGGACTCGGGCCGCCCGCGCGGCCCGGCCCGCGTCAGCGGTCACGGTGCAGCCAGGCCAGCAGGTCCGGCGGGGCGAGGGCGGCGGTCCGCGCCCGGTAGCGGGCCAGCGCCCCCGCGTCGAGCAACTCCCGCCCCTGCCCCGAACGGCCGCGCCGGAAGAAGGCGTGACGGTCCTTCAACACCCCCGCCGGGTCCGGTACCAGCAGGTCCGCCCGTGCGCGCATCCGGTCGAAGGTGGCGGCCTCGACCAGCTCCGGCCAGCGCGGCCGGGGCACCTCGACACCGAGTCGCCCGGCCAGGGCGCGCATCTGCCCCGCAAGGTCGGCCACCAGGTCGTCGTAGTGCACGAGGGTCACGTTGGGCCGGTCGCGGCGGCACCAGGCGTCGCCCAGGTGCCACAGCACCCCCTGGAGCGAGTCCAGCTCCGCGCGCGGGTCGACCTCACGGTCCACCCAGCGCCGCAACGACTCCACCAACGGGGTACGCGGGGCGGGCGGCCCCGTCGGGGCGGGCCGGCCGGTCAGCTCGGCCAGCCGCACCCGGTCGAGGTTGCCGCTCTGGTGCCAGAGCGAGACCGCCATGTCCAGCGGGTGTCGGGCCACCACCACGTAGTGCGCCCGGTCGTCCAGCGGCACCCCGTCGAGCGGGGTGTGGGTCTTGACGAACCGGCGGTGCGGCTGGGCGGCGAGCCGGGCGTACACCTCGTCGCAGGGTTCGGCCAGCCAGTCCAGCCAGGGCGAGAGCCGCGACAGCGGGGCCGGCAGGTCGGGCGTGCCGAACACCAGCAGGGCGCAGATCATCTGCACCCAGGTGGTGCCACTCTTGGACCGGGTGCTGATGACGATGTCTCCGTCGCGGAACCGGAAGCCGGCCCAGCGGGAACTGTCCTCGTCGGACGATCGGTAACGAAAGGGCGCGTCGGGCATCCGGGTATCGTACGATCGGCCCCGGCCGGACGTCCGGCATTCGCCGCAAGCCCTGTGACGAGCGCCGATGTCCCGCTACATTGAAGTATGGTGCCCGCCCACGAGGGCCGGGCGGCGGGACCGGTCTACCACCCCATCCTCGCCTGCCGCCGCGGCGAGCTGGAGGCGCTCCGCCACCTCGACAGCGCCACGGCCGCCCTGCTCGCCCCGGTCCTCGACGTGTCCACGATGGACTTCGCCCTCGCGGAGGCGCTCGCCCGGCTCCCGCCCGGGCTGCTGCCGGCGGTCGACGTGACCGCCCTGCCCGACGGGGCCGACGCCGAGCTGGCCCGGTGGAACGTACCGCTGGTGCCGGTGGCCGGGCTCGCGGACAGCGACGCACGGCTGGCCGCGCACGGCGTGGCGGCCCGGGCGTACGCCGGGCGGTTGGTGGTGCGGTTGCGGGCCGGCAGCGACCGGTCCGGCCCGGACGCGACGACGGCCGCGGTGGAACGGATCTGGCGGCTCACCCGGCTCGTCCCCGAGCAGTGCGAACTCCTCGTCGACGCCGGGGACGTCTGCTGCCCGGCGGACGTCCGGCTGGCCGAGCCGCGCGCCCGGCGGCTGGTGGACTGGGCACGGCGGCACGCCTGGCGGGCGGTGACGGTGGCGGCCGGCGGGCTGCCGCCGACGCTGTCCGGGTTCCCGACCGACGAGCCGGTCCGCCTGGAACGCTGGGACTGGCTGCTCTGGCGTCGGCTGGCCGACCTCGGCGTCCGGTACGGCGACTACGCGGTGGGCTGCGCGGTGCCCGGCGGCGAGGCGGGCGGGGACCGCCTGCCCACGGTCCGCTACACGACCGACGGCGCCTGGTGGCTCTACCGCTGGTCCCGGCGGGGCGGCCGGGGCGACGAGCGGGTGGCCGACCTGTGCCGGACGCTGGTCTCGGCGGCGCACTGGCCGGCGGGCGGGGCGGCCTTCTCGTGGGGCGACCACGAGATCCTGCGCCGGGCCCGGCGGGTGGCCGGGGCCGGCTCGACGACGAACTGGTCGGCCTGGAGCACCTCGCACCACCTGGCCCACGTGCTGCACCAGCTCCGGCACGGCGGCGAACGCCGCCCCACCGGACGGCCCGCACGCGCCGCGGGCCGGCGCGGCGAGGGGCCGGCTAATGCTCGGTGAAGCCGAACTGCACGACACCCTCGTCGTCGACGGTGGCGTCGACCGAGGTGTCGGTGAGCAGGTCGGCGGCGTCGGAGTCGAGGAAGATCCGGGCGCCCTGGTGGTCGACCACCTGGTCGCCCTGTACCGGCTCGGGCACCAGCTCGACGGTGAGCGAGCCGGCATCGGTGTCGGCGGCGATGCGCAGGCCGCCGCCCTCGGCGACGTCCTCCTGGGCGGTCAGGTCGCGGATCACCAGCACGGCGTTGTCGGTCATGGTCAGCATGGCGCACTCCTCGTGGATTCTCGGTCGCGGTCGGCGCAGACCGGGCTCAGCCCGCGGACGATCACACGGGGGAGCTCGGGTGACGGCAAGGCCGTCACCGGGCGGAACGGGGCTGCTCGAAACGCGCCCCTGCACCCACCGTGCCCGCTGCCGGCGCATCCGTCAAATGGTACGAGTTCGATTCGCCCTTGCGGCGGAACTGGCTCCGAGCTGCCCGGATGCTCCCTACGCTGAAGCCCATGGACGACGCGAGGCGGTACGCGGCGGAATTCGTCGGCACCCTGCTGCTGGTCTTCTTCGGCGTGGGCAGCGCGGTCTTCGCCCAGGTCCAGGGCGGCGTGGTGGTGGTCGCCCTGGCCTTCGGCTTCATCCTGGTGGGGCTGGTCTACACCATCGGCCCGCTCTCCGGCAGCCACGTCAACCCGGCGGTGACCCTGGGGGTGCTGCTGTCGGGAAAGATCTCCCCGGCCGGCGCGGTGGCGTACTGGATCACGCAGTTCGCCGGGGCGACGGTGGCCGCCCTCCTCATCTGGGGGCTGACCCGGTGGGGCGACGTGGCGGACCAGACCGGGGTGCTCGGCACCAACGGCTACGGCGCGCACATCAACCTGGGCGGCACGGCCGTGCTGGAGACGGTGCTGACCTTCCTGTTCGTCCTCGTCGTGCTGGTGGTGACCAGTCGGGCCGAGCACGCCGGGTTCGCCGGCCTGGCGATCGGGCTGACCCTCGCGGCCTGCCTCCTGGTCGGCCTGACCCTCGACGGCGTCTCGGTCAACCCGGCCCGGTCGTTCGGCCCGGCGCTGTTCGAGGGCGGCACGGCCCTGCGGCAGCTCTGGGTGTTCATCGTCTTCCCGCTGCTCGGCGGCGCGCTGGCCGCCCTCGTGGCACCGCTTGTCGTGCGCCGCGACCCGCACTACCGCGCCGACCCGGAGGAACCCACCGGCACCGCGCCCAGGGCCGCCTGAGGCGGCCGGCGAGCGCGCCCGGACCCCGGGTCGTCCCCCACTTCGGCACTTACCTTCGCCTGATGGGGTTGGCCGGCAGAATTCTCCATGGCAGCATCAGCGCATGCAGAGTTGCGCCGCGGACCCCGAGCGGGGGAAGGCGTCACCTGTCAGACCGGCCCGGGCCCCTTCCGGGTGCGGAGGAAGGGGCCCGGGCCCACGGGCACCCGACGGGACGTCCGGCGCGTCAGGCGCCGGGGCGGTCCGGCGGGCGGACCGTGGCGGCCGGGTCGCCCCGCTCGATCAGCAGGTCTATCTCGGCGGCCCGCAGGCCGCGCAGGGCGAGCACCCGCCGGCCCCAGCGGTGCAGCCGGCAGGGGTGCGGGTGGGCGTCGTTGCGGCAGACCGTCCCGCCGGACCAGCGCCGGGGCGCGTGCACCACGACCGCCCGCACAGCAAACTGGGCGTCCTCCCCCGTGACGTACGGCGGCAGCGGAATGTCCCGCAGCCCCTCCCCGGGCTCCTCGCCGGCTCCGGGGACGACACCGGGGACGACGGCGGGACGGACGGCACGGGTGGGGGTGCGGGTGGCGGTGCTGCTCATCGGACAAGCCTCCACAGAGGACGGACGGACCAGGTCAGCGAAAACCTACGACCGTCCAGGGGTGGCATGACGGACAAACTGTCCCGACCCGCGGGTAGGCACCGACCGCCCCGCGACCCGCTCAGCGCAGCGCCACGGCCTGCAGGTTGACGTTGCCGCAACCCCCGAAGGTGGCCTCGACGGTCCAGGTGAGCAGCAGCTTCGCCCCCTCCGGAGCCCGGAACCGCACGGTGAACTCGGCGGTGTGCGTGGTGTGCGGGTCCTCCAGCCGGCGGACCGTCGTGGCGCCGCCGGTGGACAGCCGCGCCTCCAGGCGGCCGCGCGCCATCCACAGGCCGGCGTAGAGGCGCACGGTGCGGGCCTCATCCCCACCGTCCACGGCGAGCGCGAAGCCGCTGCCGACGCCGCAGGCGGAGACGCCGGCCGTGGTCGCCGTGGACGACGTCACGGGGGAACCGTCGCGCCAGCTGAACGTCTCCGGGCTGACGTCGTGACCGACCCGGTCGCCGTGACCGCCCTCGTCGGCGATCTCCCCCGACCCGTCGCGCTTGCGGACCGTCGAGTCGGCACCGCGCAGTCCCCAGTGGACCCAGTCCCGGGTCCCCGCCGCGGTCAGGTCGACGTCGGCCGGCACGTCGGCCTGGTCGACGTCGAGCTGGACCGCCGTCGGCTGCGGCGCCACGGGGCTCGACAGCGACGGCGACGGCGACGGCGACGGGGCCGGGGTCCGCTGCCGAGGGCGCAGGCCGGGCGTGGCCGCGTCGGCGGGCGAGCCCGGCCGGTCCACCACCGGGAACCCGCCACTGGGCCGGCCGGCGGGGGCCGGCACCACGGCCTCGTCGTCCGGCCCGGTGGCCGGGCCGGCCGGGAACGCGGCGTACGCCCCTAGTGCGACGAGACACCCGAGCACTATCAGGCCCTCGACCGCCCACCGCCGGCGCTGCCGGGCCCGCGCCAGCCGGCGCTGCTCCGAGCGCGTCCGACCGTCGGCCAGCTCCCCGGCCCGGTGCAGCGGGCCGCTCGGCCCCCGTCCACCAGGGCCGACGTCCCGCGTGAGGTCTTCCTGCGCCACCTGGCCTCCACTCCCCACCCGGTGTCCCGGTCCCGGCGACCGCCGCGCACCGGCGCGAGCCGTATCACGTTGGCACCACCCCCGGCCGGACGCCAGGGGTGTCCCGCCGGGCGTTTCCACTTCGTTACCGTCCGGTAGGGAACCGGCGCACGACCAGCTCACCGGCGACCGGGCAGGCTGCGCCACGGTGCCGTTTCACCGGACGGGCGCGGGAACGTCGGCGGGGGTCAGCCGGGCGGGCGCCGACGTCGCGGCGAGACAGGCAGGGCGCACCGCGACGCGCCGTGGCGGTGGTGGCGCCGCCGGCTGCGCTGAGCGTACTGGAGGTCACGTTGAGCGCGAAAGCGGCGAAGTCCACGAACCGGGGGCGGGGCCCGGTTGAGCCGCCGGTCAGCCCACCTGGAACCCGAGGGCCCGCGCCAGCAGCACCGCCTGCTCGGCGTCGATCAGCGCGCCGGCCCGCTGCACCGTCGTCGGGTCGAGCGCGGACAGGTCGCTGCCGCGCAGGTCGGCGCGGGACAGCCGCGAGCCGTGCAGCTGGGCGCCGGAGAGGTCGACGCCGGTGACCGTGGCACCGGTCAGGTCCGCGCCCGTCAGGTCCGCCTCGCGCATCCGCACGTCGGTCAGGCGCACCCCGCGCAGGTCGGCGCCGGGCAGCGCCACGAACGACCAGTCGCCGCCGTCGACCCGCAGCGGCCGCAGGTCGCACTGGTCGAAGCTGCTGCCGACCAGCTTGCAACCGGTGAACTCGGCCTCGAACAGGTTGCACCGCGTGAAGGCGCACCGGGTGAAGGCCGAGTCGGCGTGCCGGGAGGCGTTGAACGCCACGTTGCCGAAGACGCACTCGGTGAAGACCGCGCCCCGGCTCACCGCCTCGGTCAGGTCGACGTCGAAGAACTCGCAGCGCACGAAGTGCCGGTCGGCCAGGTCCTCGGCGTACCAGTCGTCGTGGCGGAAGGTCGCGTCCTCGGTCGGCTCCGGCACCCGGCCAGCGTAACGGCGGCCACCGACGTCTTCCGCGCACCGCGTACCGGCTAGTAGGTTCGGCGGGTGAGCCTGGTACCCCGCACCGACCCCGACCGCATCGGCTTCGACCCCGCGCGGCTGGCGCGGATCGACGAGCACTTCGGCAGGTACGTCGACGACGGCCTGCTCGCCGGCTGGCAGATCCTCATCACCCGGCGGGGCGAGATCGCCCACTCCGCCACCTACGGGATGCGCGACCGGGAGGCGGGCCTTCCGGTCGAACCGGACACCATCTGGCGCATCTACTCGATGACCAAGCCGATCACCTCCGTCGCGGCGATGATGCTGTGGGAGGAGGGCCGGTTCGAGCTCACCGACCCGATCGGCCGCTGGCTGCCCGAGTTCGCCGACGTCCGGGTCTACGACAAGGGCCCGGTGACCAAGCCGTACACCGTGCCGGCGGTCGAGCCGATCCGGATCTGGCACCTGCTGACCCACATGTCCGGCCTGACGTACGGCTTCGCCCAGGTCTCCGTCGTCGACGGCCTGTACCGGGCGGCCGGCTTCGACCTCGGCGTGCCCGCCGGTGCCGACCTGGCCGCCGCCAGCCGGGGGCTGGCCCGGCTGCCGCTGCTGTTCCAGCCCGGCACCGGCTGGAACTACGGGGTCTCCACCGACGTGCTCGGCCGGCTGATCGAGGTCGTCTCCGGGCAGCGGCTCGACGAGTTCCTCGCCGCACGGATCTTCCGGCCGCTGGGCATGACCGACACCGGCTGGTGGGTCGCGGAGGCCGACGCCAAGCGCCTCGCCGCCCTCTACTTCCCGCACCCCGTGACCGGGCAGGCCACCCGCGCCGACGCGATCGGCCGGCTCGCGCTGGCCGCGCCCGACTGCTTCTCCGGGGGCGGCGGGCTGGTCTCCACCGCCGCCGACTACCACCGGTTCACCCAGTTCCTGCTGCGCGGCGGGGAGCTGGACGGCGTACGCCTGCTCGGGCCCCGCACGGTGCGCTTCATGACCCGCAACCACCTGCCCGCCGGCCGCGACCTGGCCTCGTTCTCACCGACGGGCTTCGCCGAGACGGTCCTCGACGGCATCGGCTTCGGCCTCGGCTTCGCCGTGGTGCAGGACCCGGTGCCGTCCCGGGTACCGAGCAGCGTCGGCGAATACTACTGGGGCGGCATGGCCAGCACGGCCTTCTGGGTCGACCCGGTGGAGGAGGTCACCGCCCTGCTGTTCACCCAGCTCATGCCGTCGAGCACCCACCCGCTGCGGCCCGAGCTGCGCCAGCTCGTCTACTCCGCCCTGATCGACTGAGCTGTCCGCCGCTGCCCGGGCGGCGGCTCGGCGGGTGCCGGGCCGGCGGGCCCCGGCGGCCCGCGACGGGATCGCCGGAACGGCACCGCCGGGCCCGGCCGGCTCCTAGCCTGGGGCCATGAGCAACGTCGTGGTGTTCGGCGCCGGGGGCACGGCGGGTTCACGGATCACCGCCGAGGCGGTGAACCGCGGCCACCGGGTGACCGCCGCCGTACGCCGTCCCGAGGCGACCGGCGGGCTGCCGGCCGGGGTCGACCTGGTCACCGGGGACGTCACCTCGGCGCACAGCGTGCGGGAGCTGGCCCCGGCCGCCGACGTCATGGTGGTCGCCGTCGGCGGCGACGAGGGCCGGGCGCTGTGGCGGGACGCGGCGGAGAACCTCGTCACGGTGCTGCGGGACGTGCCGAACCCGCCCCGGATCATCCACGTCGGCGGCGGGGCGACCCTGCTCACGCCGGGCGGCACCCCGTTCCTGGAGGAGCCGGACTTCCCCGCGGAATACCAGGAGTCCGCCCTGGGCCAGGCCGACGCGCTGGCCTGGTACCGCTCGGCGGCCGACGGGGTGACCTGGACGTACGTCTCCCCGCCGCCGCTGGAGTTCCACCCCGGCGAGCGCACCGGCCACTACCGCACCGGCCTCGACGAGCCGGTGACCGACGAGCGGGGACGCGCGGCGCTGAGCTACGAGGACCTGGCCGTCGCCGTCGTCGACGAGATCGAGGACCCGCGCTTCGAGAACATGCGCTTCACGGCCGGCTACTGAACGCGCCGGGTCCCCGGTCCCGCGCCGGCCGGACGGCCGCTGTTCAGTCGGCGAGGCGGGCCGGGAAGCCGCCGGTGGCGATCGGTCCCCAGCCGTCGATGGTGACCCGGATCAGCGACTTGCCCTGCCGGGCCATCGCCGCCCGGTACTCGGCCCAGTCCGGGTGCTCTCCGGAGATGCTGCGGAAGTATTCCACCAGGGGATCCAGCGCCTCGGGCAGGTCGAGCACCTCGGCGGTGCCGTCCACCTGCACCCAGGGGCCGTCCCAGTCGTCGGAGAGCACGCAGGCCGAGACGCGGGGGTCCCGCCGGATGTTGCGCGCCTTGGCCCGCTCGGGATAGGTGGAGATCACCAGCCGGCCCCCGGGGTCCACCCCGCAGGCGACCGGGGAGGACTGGGGTCGGCCGTCGGACCGGGTGGTCATCAGCAGGACCCGGTGCCGGGGACGGAGGAAGTCGATCAGGGCGGCCCGGTCGACCCGGGTGTTGCTCGCGATGCTGCGTGCCATACCCGTTTCTACCAGCAGCTTCGCCGGCTTCCGCCGGTAGGCCCCGTCAGCGGGGCCGGGCGGTGTTCCGCTCCGCCGTGGGCTGGACGGGCACCCGGGGCCGGGCCGCCGGCCGCCAGGCCCGGCCGTTGGCGTAGATCACCCGGAAGCCCAGGTACGCCGCCAGCGGCGCCCAGTGCGCCGAGCCCATCCGCAGCTCGGCGGCGTTGTGCCGCTGCCCGTTGGCGAGCACGTCGAGCAGCACGGTCTCGAAGGCCGCCGACTCCACCCAGTCGACCTCGCGGGTGAACCCGCAGATCAGCGCCGCGCCGGTCTCGTCGAGGAAGTCGCGCAGCACGGCGTCGGACGCCCGCAGCACCGAGCAGCTGCCGAAGTAGAGCCGGCGGCCGTCGCAGCGGCCGGCCATCCGCTCGGCGACGTCGGAGAGGTCGACCGAGTCCCAGTCGGTGAGGCAGAGGCGGCTCGGCTCGCCGTGCATGGCGAAGAAGCCCACCCGGTAGTCGGCGTACTGCTTGAGCAGCCAGCGGTCGAGGAAGTAGAACAGCTCGTCGCGGGTCGCCGCGTCCTTGTGGATGAACCTGATCTTGCCCAGCCGTTCGAGGAGTTCCAGGGTCGGCAGGACCGACCCGCGCTCGTTGAGGTCGCGGTGCCACTGCCCCTCGACACAGAAGACACCACCGCGCGCCACCAGCCACCTCCCCGAGCCCTGGCTGACGGTACCGCCAGCCGCCGCCACCCCGGGATTCACCCTCCGTGCGAGCCGGCGCAGTCCCGCCTCGTCTCGTCGTGCCCGCCTCGTCTCGTCGTGGGGATGCAAGATCGCGCTCGATCGCGGATCGAGTGGCATCGCTGACGGCGGGAGGCCACTCCTTCCGGAAGGTGGCGAGGAACCCGGCGGCCTCATCCAGCCGGGGACAGCCGGAGTCGGAGCAGCGGGGGGGTCCTCAGGCAAGTACGTCCCCTCACGCCGTGTCCCGGACGGAAACGGCCCGGTCGCGGGGTTCCTCCACGAGCGGGCCGTTGCGACGCGCTCCCCGTCAGCTCGCCCGTGGCCAGCGCGGCGCGGCGGCGTTGGGCGGGGCCGGCCGGACAGGAACGCCGGGCCGGACCACGGGCCGCCCGGTGGGCACGGAGACCCGCCCGCCGGGAGGTGTGGGCATCCGCCCCGGCGGCGTCGGCATCCGCCCCGGCGGCGTCGGCACCCGCCCCGGCGGCGTCGGCACCCGCCCACCGGACGCGGAGACCCGGCCCGGCGGCATGGGCGTACGCCCGGCCGGATTGGCGGCCCGGCCCGGGGGCGTCGGACCCCGCCCGGACTGCGTGGCCGCCGGGTGGGCGGCGGGCCGGTCGGCGCGCGAAGGACCGGTCGCCGTGAACGGGAACGGCACGTGCACGAACGGGTTCCCGTGCCTGATCAGGGCATCGATCTGACGCCCGTTGAGGCCGTGGGCCTCCAGCACCCGCCGGCCCCAGCGGTGCAGCCGGCAGGGGTACGACGCGCCGTCGTTGCGGCACAGCGGCCCCGACGGCCACTCCTCGGCGGTGTGCACCACCACCGCCCGGACCGCAAGCCGGACGTCCTCGGGTGTCAGGGACGCCGGGACCGGCACCTCACCCAGCACTTGGTCGATGGGATCCGTCGACTGCTCACCAACTCGCACGGCAGGCCTCCCGCAGCTCGGCAGCGGTGCGGCCGACCCGCCGCACCACATCCTCGCGCAGTGGTACGGCGCGCGCGGGCGATGAGTTCAATCGCGCCCCCGCCGCGGTGCCACCAAGGTCATGACGGGCTTGTGGCGGTATCCGGGGCGGATGATCACGCCATGTCGCCGACCTGGAGTCGATCAAGCACCGGCCGGCCGTGGGCGACGGTTTCAGCCCCGTAAAGTTCCCCGGCGCTCTCCCGGTGTTCACACCAGCGCCGCTAGCATCGCTGACCATGAATACAAAGAGCATCACCCGCTCGCGATCCGGGCGGCTGATCACGGCGTTCGCACTGGCCGTCACGTTGGTGACACCCGTCGTGGCGAGCACCTCCGCGTCGGCGGCGACCACGCTGACCGTGGCCCAGGCGCTGGCCGCCCAGGACGGGCGCGCGGCCACCGTCACCGGGTACGTCATCGGGCAGCCGACGGCGACGACCACGGTGATCACCTCCGGCTACACGGCGGACACGGCGATCGCCATCGCCGACACGGCCGCCGAGACCAGCACGAGCAGGATGCTGTACGTCCAGGTGACGGCCGCGTACCGCAGCACCTTCGGGCTGCTGACCAA
Source organism: Micromonospora sp. NPDC057141 (assembly GCF_042670805.1). Taxonomy (NCBI): domain Bacteria; kingdom Bacillati; phylum Actinomycetota; class Actinomycetes; order Micromonosporales; family Micromonosporaceae; genus Micromonospora; species Micromonospora sp. NPDC057141. The sequence goes on from NZ_JBHUVA010000076.1 coordinate 17,856, forward strand.
CCCGGGCCTGCGGGGCAGGCAGGTCACCGCCAGCGGGGCGCTGACCGCGTACTTCAGCCACGGCGGGTTGAAGAACCCGACCGCGATGAGCCTCGGCGGCGGCACCCCGAGCCCGACGCCGACGGCCCCGCCCACCGCCTCGCCCACCCCGTCGCCCAGCCCGTCGGGCGGTGGCGGCCCGTACGACTCGACGTACTACGCGAGCGCGATCGGCAAGACCGGCACCGCGCTGCGCAGCTCCCTGCACACGATCATCAGGACGCAGACGAAGCTCAACTACGACCAGGTGTGGGAGGCGTTGAAGGACACCGACCAGGACCCGGCCAACGCCAGCAACGTGCTGCTGCTCTACAGCGGCCGCTCGCAGAGCAAGACCAGCAACGGCGGCGGGGCGAACGACTGGAACCGCGAGCACGTCTGGGCCAAGTCGCACGGCGACTTCGGCACCGCCACCGGCCCCGGCACCGATGTGCACCACCTGCGCCCCGAGGACGTCTCGGTCAACTCGACGCGCAGCAACAAGGACTTCGACACCGGCGGCAGCGGCGTGTCCGAGTGCGCCGGCTGCTACTCCGACGCCGACTCGTTCGAGCCGCGCAGCGCGGTCAAGGGCGACGTCGCCCGGATGATCATGTACATGGCGATCCGGTACGAGGGCGACGACGGCTGGCCGAACCTGGAGATCAACAACTCGGTGTCCAACGGCACGTCCCCGTACCACGGGAAGCTGTCGGTGCTGCTCTCCTGGAACCTGGCCGACCCGCCGGACGCCTTCGAGAAGCGCCGCAACCAGGTCATCTACGATCGCTGGCAGGGCAACCGCAACCCGTTCGTCGACCACCCGGAGTGGGCCACCGCCATCTGGGGCTGACCCGCGCGCCGGGCCACCCGGTTGTCGTGGATCACCCCACCCGGTCGTGGGCAGACGACCGGGACGGGGTAGGACAACCGGGTGGCACGGCCCGGCCGCGTGGCCTCCACGCGCCCCGGGCCCCTGACGATGGGAGAGACGGCCGACATGGCGAACACGGTTCCCGACATCGCGCTCAACGACGGCAACACCATTCCCCAGCTCGGCTTCGGGGTCTACCAGATCGCGCCGCAGGACACCGCCGAGGCCGTCGGCCGGGCCCTGGAGGTCGGCTACCGGCACATCGACACCGCCGAGATGTACGGCAACGAGGCCGAGGTGGGCCAGGCGGTGCGCGCCTCCGGCCTGGACCGGGACGAGGTCTTCGTCACCAGCAAGCTGAACAACGGCTTCCACCGCCCCGACGACGCCCGCCGCGCGTTCGACGCCACCCTCGCCGCGCTGAAGATGGAGCACGTCGACCTGTTCCTGATCCACTGGCCGCTGCCCACCCGCTACGACGGCGACTTCGTCTCCACCTGGAAGGTCCTCGAGGAGTTCCGGCACGACGGCCGGGCCCGCTCGATCGGGGTGTCGAACTTCCAGGTGCCGCACCTGGAGCGGCTTGCCGGCGAGGCCGACATGGTGCCGGCGGTCAACCAGATCGAGGTGCACCCCTACCTCGGCAACGAGGACGTGCGCGCGTACGGCCACGCGCACAACATCCTCACCCAGGCGTGGTCGCCGATCGCCCAGGGCACGGTGCTCGACGACCCGACCCTCATCGACATCGCCGAGGAGCTCGGGCGCACCGTGCCCCAGGTGGTGCTGCGCTGGCACGTGCAGCGCGGCGACATCGTCTTCCCCAAGTCGGTCAACCCGAAGCGGATGGCCGAGAACTTCCAGATCTTCGACTTCGAGCTGGACGACACGACGATGGAGCGGGTCACCGGCCTCGACCGGGGCGAGGCGGGCCGGCAGGGCCCCAACCCCGACACCTTCGACTACGTGCCCGACTAGGCACACGGCGGGGCGGCCTGCGGCCGTCCGACCCGGCGGCACCGGCCGGTCGCGCCGGTGCCGTCAGCGGTCGAAGGTGTCCGGCAGGTGGATGCGGTCGGCGGGCACCCCGGCGGCGAGCAGCCGCAGCCGCGCGCCGGCCACCATCGGCGGCGGCCCGCACAGGTGCACCTCCTGCTCGGCCGTGTGGTGGCGCAGGGCCACGGTGAGCGCATCGCCCCGCTCGGCGGAGCCGGCCGCCGGGTCGTGGGAATATGCGGGCACCACGGTCAGCCACCCGTGGGCGGCCTCCAGCTCCGCCAGGGTCGCCCGGTCGTACAGGTCGGCCGGGGTGCGGGCCCCGGCGACCAGGGTCACCCGCCGGCCGTCCGGGGCGGCGGCGAGCTGCTCCACGAGGGCGCGCAGCGGCGCGAGCCCGGTGCCACCGGCGACGAGCAGCAGGTCGTGCCAAGGGCTGGGGTCGAGCAGCAGGCTGTTCCCGCAGGGCGGGCCGAGCAGGAGCGGCTCGCCGGGGCGTACCCCGTCGACGAGGGTGCCCGAGACGGTGCCGGCGGTGACGGCGCGCACGTGCAGCTCGACGGTGCCGTCGGGGCGGGGCGCGTTCGCCGGGGAATACCACCGCCAGGCGCCGGGCCGGTGCGGGTGACAGACGGGCACCGCCTGCCCCGGCCGGTGCGGCAGCGGCCGACTCGGGCGTACGGTGAGCACGGCCACGCCGTCGGCGGCCCGGTCGTGGGCGACCACCTCGGCCCGCCACCACGCCGGCCCGTCGCCGACCCGGGCGGCGGCCCGGCGCACGGCGGTGACCGCCCGGCGCAACCCGCGCTCCCAGCCGGCGGCGAGGGCGGCCGTCCAGTGTGCCCGGTTCTCCCGCGCCACGGCGGCGAGCAGGGCGTCGCCGAGCAGGTCGGCGTGCTGCGGCAGCAGGCCGACGCCGCGGTGGGCCCGGGCCAGGACCGCCAGCGCGGCGGCCCGCCCGGCCGTGTCGTCGGCGCCGCCGGCCAGCCGACCCAGCGCCGCGAAGATCACGTCGTGGTCCCGCTCGGGCAGCAGCCCGGGCAGGCGGTCACCCACGGTGTCCAGGAAGTTGGCGGCGGCCCGGTCGACGGCGGCGGCGGTCGCCGCCCAGGACGGCCCGAGGTCGGCGCTCACCGCCCGGATCGTCTCCGCCACCCTGACTGTCGGCCCCGCTCGCAGCTCGGTCGTCTTCACGGCCATGGGTACGGACGGTGACCATCGGCGGTTCACCCCTTTTACTGAGGGTGATCGACCGGTGACCCTGGCGGCTGCCTGCGGGCTCGCCACTCCCGGGCCAGGACGGCGAAGACGAGCCGGTCGGCCCACTCCCCCCGGAACAGGTAGCTCTCGACGTGGCGCGCCTCCTGGCACATGCCGAGCCGCGCCATCAGCCGGGCGGACGCCTCGTTGCGAGCGTGGCACCGCGCGTAGACCCGGTGCAGGCCGAACCCGTCGAAGCCCCAGTCCAGCAGGGCCGTGGCGGCCTCCACGGCCAGCCCGCGCCCCTGATGGTCGGGGTGCAGCACGTACCCGAGCTCGGCCGTGCGATCGGCCTCGCTGCGCCAGACCAGTTCCACAGCGCCGACCACGCCGACGTAGGGGAGCCGGGGCAGCTCCGCCGCCCCTGGACGGTCGGGCGGCGGCATCGGACCGGTCGGCCATATACATCGACAAGCATCGACCAATAGGCTGCCTGCCATGCGTGCCCGTCGCGTCACCGCCGCAGCCGCCGTCGCCGGCCTGCTGAGCCTGCTCGCCGTCACCGCCGCCCGCGCCGACGACGGCCCAGCCCTCACCACGCCCGGCGCGCCGGTCGTCGTGGCCAACGAGCCGCACGAACTCACCCTCACCTGGGCACCGTCGGCCTGGGTGGGCGAGCCGGGCGGCACCGAACCCATCACGTACGAGGTGCTGGTGCCGTTGGGCCCCAACACGTACCGGGGACTCGGCAGCACGCAGACGCCCTCGATCACGCTGACCGACCTGCCGCCGGGCACCGAGTACCAGGTCGCCATCCAGGCCCACACCATCGGCGGATACTCCGACACGTCGGCGACCACCGACCTGCGCACCGCGTACGGGCGGGCGAAGGTCAGCTATCTCAACCTCGACTGGGCGCCCACGGACAACCAGGTCCACTTCGTCGCGCAGGTCGTCAACACCGGCACGCAGCCGCTCGACCTGCGCACGGTCCGGGTGGACTACCACGTGCGCTTCGAGGGCGGCAACACGTCCCTGGTGACGGAATGCGACTGGGCGGCGCTGGGCTGCGACAGGGTCCAGCGGCAACTGGTCTTCTTCCCGCCGCCCGCGCCGCCGCCCCCGCCCCCGGGGAGCAGCCCCACTCCGGTCCCCACCGCGACGCGGTACCCGGTGCCGGGCACACCGGTCCCCGGATACGTCCGGCTCACCTTCACCGGCGGGGTGCTCGCCCCCGGCGAGTCGAGCGGGCCGATCCAGCTCCGCTTCCACCGGCAGAACTGGACCGCCGTCGACGAGCGGGACGACCCGAGCTGGCGGGCCGCCACCGGCACCTGGGCCGACAACAGCCGGATCACCCTCGATGTGGACGGCGTCCGCGAGTTCGGCGACCAGTACGCCGGCTGAGGCCCGCCGATACTGGGTTGGCAGTCCGCTGCGAGTATCCCCCTGATTCGCCCGGCCCTGAGGTAGTTTCCACTCCGCGCGCAACACCCTTCTTGGATGATGCAGTCCCGATCGTCCACATTCACTTTCACTCGTGAAGGGCCCGACGGCGGACATGGGCGAACCCCTCGAACCTTACGTACCCGACCCCACGCTCAGGGCGGCGCTGGAGGACTTCGGGCAGCAGTGCGACCGGGAGATCAGCGTCCCGCCGCAGACGCGCCTCGACCGGGGCTACAGCGGCGCCACTCTCTTCGTCGCGAAGCTCACCGAGCCGGTGCCGCCAGGCCGCCGGACACTCACCCGGAAGGTCTTCGTCAAGGTCCTGCCGGCCCGCTCGCGGAGCCGGGAGGTGCGCGGCCAGCACTGGTCACGTGCCACCGCACGGGCGACCCCGGGCGACTTCGCCCGGCAGCACCTGGCCGAGCAGATCTTCCCGCCGATCGACCTGCGCGACGGCCGACGGCTCATGTTCCAGGAGACGACCAGCGGCTTCCAGGAGACGACCGACGACGGTGCCCGCGTGCGGGGCCTGGACCAGCTGGACGGCGAGGACCTGCTCGCCGCGTTCCGGGCCGTGCTGGAAGCGGTGCTGCACGAATGGAACGGCGTCGCAGCGGCACCCGGGAGGGTCGGCCCGTCGACCCGCCAGACGACACTCGGCCCGTACCTCGAACGGGAACTGCGGGCGGCCGGCGGGTGGGAGAAGATCCAGCACGCGATGAGCATCTTCGGCTTCCACAGTGGCGCCGAGTCGCTGCTCATCGACTCGCGCCCTCTGCCGAACCCGCTGCGGCCCGTCGACCCCGCATCGCCGCACCACCGCCAGCCGATCGACTTCCACCCCGGCTTCACCCACGGCGACCTGCACGGCGGCAACGTGCTCGTGCCCTGCGGGGCCGACGGCAGGTCGTACCCCGAGCGGTTCTCGCTGGTCGGGTTGAGCGCCGTCGACGCGGAGGCCCCGCTGACCCGCGACGTGGCCGCCCTGCTGCTGGCCACCGTGCTCCGGTACGTCCCGAGCCTCACCCGCGACGGGTCCGAGGCGCTGATCGACTACCTCGTCCACCCGCAGCGGGGGCGGCCGGGCACGCTGCCCGGGCCCGTCGCGGAGCTCGTCCGGATCGCCGACGAGGTGGGGACCGCCTACGCCCAGCCCGGTGGGACGGCCACCTGGCGCAGGCAGGCCCGCCTCTCCCTGATCGCCCAGGCCCTGACCTGCACGACCTTCGAGGACCTGCGGCCCGACCGGGGCCTGTGGTGCCTCCGGCTGGCGGCCCGCGCCATGCAGGCCCACCTCGAGGAGAACCCCTTTGGGTACGCAGCCTCGGCCGCTCCGCCCGCCGCCGTAGGCAGGTGGCCGGTAGCCGCACCGGCGACCCCCGACCGGGAGGCGGACACCACGCACCCGCGCCAACCGCCGGCCAGCGGTTCGCCCGACCCCGCCCCGGCACGGCGCAAGATGCCGCGCGGGCTGTCACCGCGCCGGGTGCTCGTGTGGTGCGTACTCGCGGCGGCGCTGCTCGCGCTGGCGGGCGTCGCGGTGTGGGCGCTCGACCCGTAGGAATCAAACGGGCACGGGAAACGGCGCCGACGGCGCGGACGTGCAGCTCGACCGTGCCGTCGGGACGCGGGGCGTTGGCGGGCGAGTACCAGCGCCAGCGACCGGGCAGCCCGGGCACACAGAGGGGTACGGCCTGCCCGGGACGAAACGGCAGGCGACGCCAGGGGCGTACGGTGACAATGGCGACGCCCACGGCGGGGCTGTCGCCAACCACTCAAGGGGTGACGACCATCAGGGGCGGTGACGGCTCAGGGGCGGTGACGCTGGAGCCGTGCTGCGAGCCGATGACCGGCGAGGACGGCGACGGCACCGAGTACGAGGCCGGCCGCAAGCGGGATGACACTCTTGGCACGAGGCGCCGTTGCCGCAGGCTCGGGCGGGGTTGCCGGCGAGGAAGCAGCCACCTCGTCGGCCGCCGGTCCCGAGTCGAGCGCAGAAAGGTAGCTCTGGTCGACGACAGCCGTGAACCGGCGCGCACGCCTAGACGTCTCGGCTTTCATCCGTGGCCCTCGTGCCTCCGCCCAGAAGCGACGCCCCGCCGTTCCCTTGAAGAACTGATCGGCGAGCACTTCGAGGTGGGCCTCGCTGAGCACGTCCACCTCCCACATCAACTGCCAATGCGACACGATCAGGTTCGTGTAGACGTGCTTGCGGAACCAGTCGAGGTCGGCGGCCTCCTCGATGGGTCCCCAGCACTCCAGCAGTTCGGGGTCGTCAATGGCCATCTTCAGCAGGTCGGTGTGTAGCGCACGGATCGACTGCTCCCGCGCCGCCTTCGCCTCCCGCCCCTGCAACACCAGGGAGGTGGCCACTCCGATCAGCGCGAGCGCGGCGAGGATGGCGGACGCGGCCCCGTAGGTCTCACCGACGTTCCCCAACAACGCCCAGTCGTACCCGGGCCGACCGCCGATCCAGAGCAGGCCGAGCGGAGACAGGAGTACTGCGACCAGCATCGCCAAGACGGCAACCAGGAGGGCGGTCGGCGTCGCCGACCGGCGTGCCACGACGGAGACCGCTCGGAGTCGGGACACCCTGCCTCCACGCTCGCTGGTGGAGGCAGGTTACTACAGGTGCGCGGCCGGAGGCCGGGCCCCGCCGACCTCCCGACCGAAGAACGAGTCGAACGGCTCGGCCTTCTCCAGCAAGGCCAGAACCTGCGTCCGGCAACCCTCGACAACCGTCGGATCGATGAACTTGTCCGCCCCGACCGGTGCGCCGGACTCGTCGTACCTGACCTCGTACACCGCCTGCCGTCCGGCGACCATCAGCTCCGGCACGGTGCCGTGCGTCTCCTCCAACTCCCGGACCTGACCGGCGTCCAGCACCCGGATCAGTTCGCCGGCATCAGCCCGGTAACGGAGGAAGTGCAGCTCCCAGATCAGGTACGGAGTGAGCGGCGCCTCGACGATCCGCAGGCGCCGCAGCCCGGAGCCGCGTTTCTCCAGTTCCTGGAAGAACCGCACCAACTCCGGATTGGGCTCGGCCGCGATGCGCAGCGCCTCCTCCCAGCGTCCCTCCGCGTACGCCTCCCAGCTCGGGCTGCCCGGCTCGCGGAACGTCTGGATCCGCTCGGTCTTCAGGATCGGACCGTCGACGGACTCGACTGTGGCGTAGAAGTCGGCGTCGTACTCCGCGAGGCCCAGACGTTTACCTGATGCCGAGCGGAGCAGGTCACGCATCCGGGATGTCCGGCTTCGCAGCCACGATCATGCTCCGAGGAATGACCACCAGCTTCTCGTCTTCCCCCACGCTCACTCCGTCGGGCAACCGACCGGCGTAGGCGGCGGTCAGATCTCGGCCGATGACCGCGACATCGCCGTTCGACAGCTCCCACACGTCGGGGCAGGTGGTGGTGCCGCCGCTCTCGCCGAGCTCTGCGGCGGACCGCCCGAGCCTCCGCGCGAAGCCAGCAGCACTGTCCGCTTCCCACCGTCTCGCCATGGCCACTCCCCGTAGTCGACGATTGGCGGTCAGGCTAGCAAGTGCCACCGTGCCGACCACGTCATTCGGCAGGCGATTTCACAAGGGACGAAGTTAATCTCTCCCGACCGCACAGCGATCGACAGTGACGTGTCGGCCATGCCGCTACGCCGACCAGCGGCGGAGCCGCCCCCCAGCAGCGGCCCGCGCTGCGACAACAGGCGGCGGGCTGCGTGGACATTCCGCTGCCAGCCCCGCCGATATGCGCGGTACGTATACCGACGGCCCACGGAGCGGAATGAATGGATAGGCTCGACGAGGCGAGACGGACGGAGCCACCCGCGAATGGCGAGGTTTCCCGTGACACACCCGAACTGCCCCCCGGTGCGGCGGACGGTTGGCCCGCGACAACGACAGTGGGCGGTGCGCGCCGTGCCAGGCCGCCGAGCGGGACCGACTGAGCCGGCCGCCGGTGGTGCCGGCGAGCTTCTGGGAGCACGAGCCGGTGCGGAAGGCGCTCACCGAGCGGCACCTCGGGCGGGTGATTCGGGCGTTCCGATGCCACCCCACCACGGGCGGAACCCGCTGCCGCAGAGCGCGGTCGCCGAGTGGCTGGGAATCATCCAGGCGCAACTCAGCCGAGTCGAGAACGGCGCACCGATCGTCCATCTCGACCGGCTCACCCATTGGGCGCAGACTCTCCGCATCCCCGGCGAGCACCTCTGGTTCGCCCTGCCCGACCGGCCGTATCAGAGGCCGGACACGAGCAACGAGCAGCCGCGCCATCAGTCGGCCGGCTCGCAGAAGACAGCCGGACCGGCGACCCCAGTCCAGGCAGGTGCCTTCACCACGGCATCGGATGAAGGAGGTGGCGTCACGGACCGCCGACAGTTCCACGCCCTGGCCGCCCTCGCGGGCATCGCCGCGACCGGTCCCCTCGACCTGCTCTCGGCACCCGCCGAGGCTCCCAGCAGCATCGGCATGGAACAGGTGCGTTTCGCCAGCTCCCTGGTCGACGAGTTCCGTCGCGCCGACGCGGCTGCCGGAGCCGATCAGCTCTGCGACATCGCCATTCGCATCCACGCACACCTGTCGTCCTGGGCCACCAAGGCCACCTACAGTCGCGAGGTCGGCGACGCCCTCCAAAGTGCACTCGCCGAACTCGCCTGTCAGGCTGCCTGGCTCACGATCGACGCTGAACGCCGAACAGAGACCAGGCCGTTCCTGCATGAGGCGATCAGCCGAGCCCGTCTCGCGGACGACCCACGCGTCGAGGTACGCGCGCTCTCCTGCCTTTCGCTGCTGACCCGTGAGGACCGGCCGGGTGAGTCGCTACACTGTGCCGAATCTGCCCTCCGGGTCTCAGCGGGGTGGGCCACGCCACGCCTGACTGCTCTGTTGCACATGCGGCGAGCGCATGCGCTCGCCGTCCTCACGGATACGAGCGGGTTCGACCGGGAGTTCGCCAAATCCCGGCAGGAGTTCGATCGCGGGTTACACGAGGATGACCTGCCCTTCATCCACTTCGTTGACGAGCAGGAGCTGACTGGGCTTCAAGGGATGGCTCACCTGGCCTTGGGCCGACCGGGCCGCGCTGCCGAAGCCTTCCGCACGATCGCTGAGGCGCCTGCCGCAACCTACCGGCGGAACCAACTCCTATACACGCTCGAATTCGCCAACGCGGCCTATCTCCAGGGCGACGTCAACGGGGCAGCTCGTACCGCGCTGAATGCCCTTCCGCTGCTTCACCAGATGAGTTCGGGGCGAGTGACTCAGCTCTTTGGCCGCGTCCGGTCGAGCCTGGGGCGTCCGCAGCGGTCGACGGCCGCCACCCGCGAGTTCGTGGACGCCTACGATCAGGCGGTGGGCCGATGATCGAGAATCTGGTGCTGCGCCACCACACCGCCGAGCGGGCGACCAGGTTGGTTGACCAGCTCGTCGCCCTCTACCTCAAGGTGTACGTGGGCGGCGACGAGTTTCACAGCGAGGACCGCTACCGTCGCCAGCTCGCGGCACACATGCAGCGAGTCGGGTGGGACCTGGTGACGGCCACGGTCGACGGCGAGTTGGTCGGCTACAGCTACGGCTTCCCGCTGCCCGCCGGGACCGGCTGGTGGACGGGCATGCAGGAAACCGTCCCGTCCGGGTTCACCGACGAGGACGGCAAGCGCACCTTCGCCATCAGCGAACTCATGGTGGCCCCCACCTGGCAACGCCGGGGCATCGCAAGGGCCCTGCACGACGAGCTTCTCGCCGAGCGGGGCGAGGAGCGGGCGACCCTCCTGGCCAACCCGGACAATGCCCCGGCCCAGGCCGCCTACCGGTCCTGGGGCTGGCAGAAGGTGACCCAGCTCCGCCCGAACTGGGAGCACGCGCCGACCTTCGACGTCATGATCCGCCCGTTGCAGGCCGTCGGGTCGACCTAGGCCGGGCCGTGCAGGTGGGCGAGGATCGCCTGGTTGGCCTGCCAGCCGTCGGGAAACCTCACCGGCACGTCGAGGTGCACCGGCTCGGTCGACGGGTGGGCGTCCAGCAGCTCCGCGATGCCCGCCCGCGCCACCACCACGCACGCGTGCCGGTGCCGGGACGTCAGCACGCAGAGCCGCCCCGACTCCAGGTGGAACGCGGTCGCGTCCCGCCGGCCCGACAGCGGGTGCAGCACGATCGTCACGTCGTACTCGCGGCCCTGGAGCCGGTTGGCGGTGTCCACGGTGACGCCCGCGCCGGCCGCGCCGAGATGCGCGCGGATGGCCGCGACCTGGTCGCGGTGGGCGGCCCCGACGGCGATCCGGTCGGCGGTGACCGGCGCGCCGGCCGGCGCGTGCTCGGAGACGGCGACCGCGCCGCGCGCCAGCACCCGCAGCGCCAGCGCGGCGCACGCGGCGGCGGCCTCCCCATCGGTACGCGGGGTGTGCCGCTCCGGCAGCTCGAACAGCCCCCAGCCCGTCGCCGCCGCCAGCTCCACCGCCGCGTCGACGGCGTCCCCCGGCCCGGCCTCGGTGAACGCGAGCACCCGGTCGTCGTGGCCGGTGCCGGCGCGGAACCCGGTGAACGGGTAGAACGCCGCCGCGACCACCGGCGCCGCCGACGCGGGCAGCCGCCACGACACCGGCAGCCGGTGCACCGGCAGCTGCGGGTTGTGCCGCAGCAGCACCGCCACCGCGGACTGCATCGGGTCCCAGGTCAGGCCCGTCCAGCGCACGGTCTCGACCGTGGAGAACGGGTCGAGCTGCCCGGGATCCCCCACGAACAATGCCCGCTCGAACCTGCCGGCCACGCGCAACAACGCGTCAGACCGCATCTGGTACGCCTCGTCGACGATCGCCCACGGCCAGCAGCCCTCGGTGACCATGGCCCACTTGGCGGCCGTACCGATGACGACGGCCGGCTCGCCGAGGTCGGCGACCTTCGCGGCGACCTTGACCGTCGGGTGGTCCTTGACCCGGTCGGTCGGCCGGTAATCCGTGGCGGAGAGCCGGCCGATGCGCAGCTCTGGGGCCTTGCGGGCGAGCCGGTCGATGAGGTCGTCGACCTGCTCGTTGGTCTGCGCGACGATGATCAGCGGCTCACCGGCGGCGGCGAGTTCGACGGCGGCGCGGACGACGAGGGTCGACTTGCCGGCACCGGGCGGCGAGTCGACGACCACGCCCCGGTGGTCACCGGACCGCAGGTCGGCCAGCACGGACGTGACGACCCGCTCCGCCTCGACGGACGGCGGCACCTCCAGCCCGGTCAGCATCGATCCACCTTCCCCATGGGCGTCTCGCACACTACTGGCAGCAGCCCTGCCTGCGTGCGCCTGAGTATCCGGCTGTTCAGTCTGGCTTCTGTCTAGGATCTGACATTCGCCATTGCTGGAGTAGGGCAATCCGCCCAGAAGCGGGCCCCTAGGCCCGCAACAGAGTCGCACAGGGTGTTCGACCAAACACACAGTGGCTGCGGTGTCGGCTCCGCCATCCCTCGCAACACATAGGACTGATGTGGGCATCCCAAGGAGATGTAGCGGGCGTACGCACGACAGGTTCGCGCCGAGTGATCTGGATTAAGGCGTGACCCATCCTGCCCCCGAACAAGCGCTGATCATGCACTTCACCCACATCGACAACCTGCCAGCGATCCTGGAGGCGCGAAGACTCGTCGCGGACAGCGCCGCAGGCGCACGTCTGGTGACCGACGTGGGTTCGGTGCCGATCAAGGCCAACCGCCGGACCAGGCCGGTGCCCTGTCCACCCGGCGGGTTCGTCGCCGACTACGTGCCGTTCTACTTCGCGGCCCGTTCGCCGATGATGTACCGCATCGCGAAGGACCACGAGTCCGGCAAGCCGGGTTTCTACCCGGGTGGAGGCGACCCGTTGGTCTACCTGGTGAGCTCGGTCGACCGCGTGCACCGAGCTGGGCTGCGGTGGGTGGCCAGCGACGGCAACTGCGCCGCAATGCTCACCCGCTTCTCGGGTTCGCTGGACGACCTGGCCCAACTGGTGGACTGGCCGCTGATGCGGGAAAGGCACCGACGTTGTTGTCAGACCGGACTGGTACTACGGCTACACCCGAAAGGAGGCGCGCGAATGATCGTCATCAGCCACGGCAACCTGCTCACCGCTGACGCCGAGGCCCTGGTCAACACCGTCAACACCGTGGGTGTGATGGGTAAGGGGATCGCCCTCCAGTTCAAGCGCGCCCTCCCCGCCAACTACGCGGCCTACCGGTCCGCCTGCGCGGCGAAAGATGTCCAGTTGGGCCGGATGTTCGTGTTCGATTCCGGACGTCTCGGTTCCCGCCGATACGTGGTCAATTTTCCCACCAAGGGTCATTGGAAGGCCAACTCGAAGCTGTCCGACATCCAGTCGGGCCTCACTGACCTTGTCCGGGTCGTCCGGGAACGGCAGATCCGCTCGGTGGCGGTGCCGGCCCTCGGCTGCGGCAACGGCGGGCTCGCCTGGGACGTCGTCCGGCCGATGATCGAGCAGGCTTTCGCCGCACTACCGGACGTCGAGGTGCTGGTGTTCCCTCCGGAGGGCGCCCCTGCGCCGGCAGACATGCCGGTCGCCACCCGTAAGCCCGCTCTTACCGCCGGACGCGCCACGCTGCTGCGGGCCATCGAACGATATCTCGACCAGGCACGCGCGCTGGAGCCACGGGAGGGCATCACCAACCTGGAGATCCAGAAGCTCGCCTACTTCCTCCAGGTCTACGGCGAACCGCTGCGCCTGTCTTTCGCCCAGGGCAGGTATGGACCCTACGCGGACAATCTCAACCACGTGCTGGACCGTCTCGAAGGCCACTATCTGGTCGGTTTCGGCGACCGATCCTCGCGGGTCGAGGAGTTGCGTCCGATCCATCTCACCGACGGCACAAGCGAGGCCGTCTCCGCCTGGTTCACGTCCGGCCACCAGATGCCTGAGGCGCTCGACCGGCTCGCTGAGCTGATTGACGGGTTCGAGTCTCCGTACAGCCTCGAACTGCTCGCCACGGTGCACTTCGCCAGCAAGGTGGATCCTCTCACCGGCGACCTCGACGAGCTGATCAAACGTGGGCGAATTCAGGCGGTCGAAGCATTTGCCTCTACGAGTTCGGCGAATATCTCGGAGGGCTTCTTCCAATCATGGATCTTACGGGGTCGGTCGTTG
>NZ_JBHUVA010000077.1:0-30306 GCF_042670805.1 Micromonospora sp. NPDC057141
CGTCTACTCCGGACAGTCGGCCCGGGTCACGGCCACCCCCGCATCTCACCCAACGTGACATCCATGGGCATCGACCGACTTTTGAAAGACCTTCCTGACACCCGAAGCGGATCAAGTTACCGTTTGTCGCGAAATAATAGTCTTTGGTGGACTGGAGTTTCGCGACTGATCAGGTGCTCGCTGGCGGGTTGGCTTGAGCTGGCTTGACCTGGGCCGAGAACGCGGATCTGCGGGCTCGTCTTGGGCGGGATTCGTCGAACTCGTCGCGGCCGCCGTCGGACGGGCTGGCCAAGTCGGCGCCGAGGTCGTTGCGTCAGCGGTCGGGACGGCGTCCGGGTGGGCAGCCTGGTCGCGAGGGTCGCACGTTGTGGCAGTGACCGCGCATCGGATCGTGTCGCGTCGGTGCGACTGCGGGCAAAGCCGTCCGGCGGGCAGGGACCCGGCGGTGGCCGCGGCGGTGTAGAGGGTGTAGAGGATCAGCGCGATGCTGGTCGCGGTGGTCATGCCGTGGGCCGGGGTGAACAACCCGGTGGCGCGCAGGATGAGCGGTGTCGCGGTGACGCGCACCGACTCCAGCCACGCCACGGCGGGCCGCCGCCCTGGGCGCGGCGATCGCCTTGATCGGCGTCGCGACCATGACGGTCGTCGCGGTGGTGGAGGCATCTCCCGCTGCCCGCCTGGCGGACGCGGACGACACCGGTGAACCGGCGGCCCTTCGACTCCTGCCGGCCACTCCAATGACTCTCGACGCAGCGAAGGGCGACGACGTGATCCGGACACTTCGACAGCGACACAGTCATCGGGGCGACTACCGAAGGCGCTCCCCTCGACACCAATGGTGATGATCATCACGATCGCCGAACCCTACTCTCACCGGAGAGTAGGTTACGTGCAGGTCGTCGAGGTGCGGCTGGTGGCCCCTCGCGGCGTTCTCCCGGGCGACGGTGCCCGGAAACGGTCCGGAAACGTCCGCCCCGTACTGATGTGAATGTCCAGCGCCGTGCCCCTGTCGGGCATGGCAGCGCGTGTGCGCCCGGCGCGCACACCCCGAGCGGAAACGGCTGTATGTCTTCTGTGCTGTCCGCGGTCACCCGGCCGCGACTGTCCCGCCCGTCCTGGCTGTCGCCGAAGGTGTTCCGCACCGAGGTCCTCGCCGGCCTGGTCGTCGCCCTGGCCCTGATCCCGGAGGCGATCAGCTTCTCGATCCTGGCCGGCGTCGACCCCCGCGTCGGCCTGTTCGCCTCGTTCACCATGGCCGTGGTCATCTCGATCTGCGGTGGCCGGCCGGCGATGATCAGTGCCGCGACCGGCGCGATCGCCCTGATCGTCGCCCCGCTGGCCAAGGAACACGGCCTGGACTACCTGATCGCCGCGGTGATCCTCGGCGGGATCATCCAGGTGCTGCTGGCCGTGCTCGGGGTGGCGAAGCTGATGCGGTTCATCCCCCGCAGCGTCATGGTCGGCTTCGTCAACGCCCTGGCCATCCTCATCTTCGCCGCCCAGGTCCCGCACCTGCTCGGGGTGCCGTGGCTGGTCTATCCGCTCGTCGCCGTCGCCCTGGCGATCATGGTCGGGCTGCCCCGGCTCACCAGGGCCGTCCCGGCCCCGCTGGTCGCGATCATCGTGCTCACCGTGATCACCGTCGTCGCCGCCGTGGCCGTGCCCACCGTCGGCGACCAGGGCGAACTGCCCGACAGCCTGCCCACGCTCGGCCTGCCGCGGATCCCCTGGACGATGGACACCCTGGCCCTGATCGCCCCCTACGCCCTCGGGATCGCGCTGGTCGGGTTGATGGAGTCGCTGATGACCGCCAAACTCGTCGACGACATCACCGACACCCACTCCAACAAGACCCGCGAGTCCTGGGGCCAGGGCGTCGCCAACATCGTCACCGGATTCTTCGGCGGCATGGGCGGCTGCGCCATGATCGGCCAAACGATGATCAACGTGAAGGCCTCCGGCGCCCGTACCCGCCTGTCGACCTTCCTGTCCGGCGTCTTCCTACTCATCCTGGTCGTCAGCCTCGGCGACGTCGTCGCCGTCATCCCGATGGCCGCCCTCGTCGCCGTGATGATCATCGTGGCGGTGTCGACGTTCGACTGGCACTCCGTCTCCCCCGCCACCCTCAAGCGGATGCCGCTGGGCGAGACCCTGGTCATGGTCACCACCGTCGCCGCGGTCCTCGCCACCCACAACCTCGCCATCGGCGTGATCGCCGGTGTCCTCACCGCCATGGTCATCTTCGCCCGCCGCGTCGCCCACCTCGTCGAAGTCACCAGCGTCCTCGACCCCGACGGCGGCACCCGCATCTACTCCGTACACGGCGAACTGTTCTTCGCCTCCAGCAACGACCTCGTCTACCAGTTCGACTACACCAACGACCCCGACAACGTGATCATCGACATGACCCACGCCCACGTCTGGGACGCCTCCTCCGTCGCCGCACTCGACGCCATCACCACCAAGTACGACACCCGCGGCAAGACCGTCGAAATCATCGAGCTGAACAAGGGCAGCGCCGCCATCCACGGCACCCTCGCCGGCACCCTCAGCGGCGGCCACTGATGCCGAGCACCGCGCCGGGCACCGGGCCGCAGCACACCTGCGGCCCGGCCGCCGGACGGCTCATGCAGATCGGCGAGGCAGCCGACCGGGTCGGACTCAGCATCCGCACCATCCGCCACTACGAAGACGCCGGCCTGATCATCCCGTCGGCCCGCAGCGAAGGCGGCTTCCGCCTCTACACCGAACCCGACCTCGACCGCCTCGCCGTCGTCAAACGCATGAAACCCCTCGGCTTCACCCTCGACGAGATGCGCGACCTCCTCGACGTCCTCGACGCCCTCGACACCGCCACCGGCGTCGACCGGGACGGCCTGCTCGACCGGCTCGGCATGTTCCACACCGCCGCCACCACCCGCGTCGCCGCACTACGCGACCAACTCGCCACCGCCGAAGGCTTCGCCAACACCCTCCGCACCAAACTCGACCACCACGGCGGTTCCACCACCTGAGCGCCACCACCCTCCACCCCGAAGCCAACACCTCCTGCAGAGCAAGCCGCCAGCCGACCCGAGTGTCGAACAACAGGTCGGCCAAGGCTTCGCGAGCCGTCGGCGACATCTCGGCTCGACCCACTCGCGCAGCGAGCCGCCCCGCCGGCATGACGGCATGACGGCATGACGGCATGACGGCATGAACGTGTTGCGCAGCAACCCGCCCCCGCCGCAGCCGGGGTGAACCCGCAGACGCTGCGCTACCACGAACGCCCCCCGAACCACGCCGCAGCCTTGGGCGGACACCGCCTCTACCAGCCGAAGCGGTCACCGCGCTCCCGGGCAGCATCCGATCGAGCGGGCTGACCTGGACGGTGGGTGGGTAGACAGCGCAACCTTGTTCGGTCGCTACGACGTGCTGGCCAGCGGCAGGACCGACCAGACGTCGGCAGATCCTCCGACTGATCCAGCAGACTCCCAGCACGGAACCCGGGCAGGGCGGGGCCTGCCGTCTAGGCGAACAAGGCGGCGGCAACGTCGGGCGCAACCGGCACTCCGACACGCCAGGAGTCGGCCTGCCTTGATCTCATCGTTGGGCCAGAACCGGCCCGCCGCCGTCGACGTCGACTAGGAGATCCGGTTGGAGCGTGACGCGACCGGCCGGGTCGTCGCCGAGACGGCGAACGGACGTACCGTGTCCAGCTCGTACGGCGACCAGTTCGACGCCGTCACCGCGCGGACCCGTCCGTCCGGTGCGGTGACCCAGTGGTCGTACGACGAGTCCGGCCGGCCCACCGTCCTGGCAGTGGGCGGGCATCAGCTCCGGTTCGCCTACGACGTCCGTGCGGATGTCTCGGTGATGCGGTCGAGCCACTCGATCAACAGCAGTCGCTCGGAGCCGGAGAGCACACTCAGTTGTGGTGCGAGAGCCCGCAAGGCGACGGCTGTCGCGAGCGTCCTGTCTGACGCCTCGGTCGGGGCATCGGTCAGGATGCGGCCCAGAACGGCTTCCATCATCGCGTCGCCCAGGCCGGGATCGCGCCGCTCCCGCGGTGTTGCCAGCAGTGTCTGGATGGCTCCGACGCCCGCAGCTTGGATGAGGTCGACCGCGTGCGGCTCGGGAACCCGGAGTCGCCCGGCTGCCGCCAGGCGATGGACGCGTGCCTCCAGAATCTGTCGGCCCGTGCGGGCGGCCGCTGAGTTGAGCACGCGCTCCGGGTCACTCAGCAGGCGGAACACTGCCGGGTTGGCGAGACCGAACTCAATCTGTTTGCGCCAGCTCGCGCGTAGATCATCGAGTGGGTCGACGTCCGCCGCCGTGGCCGCCGCCGCGCGCGCGGCCTTGTCCGAGACGAACGTGGCCATGACGTGCTCGGCCACCGCCTCGAGCAGACCGTCCTTGTCACCGAACAGGCGGTAGATGGTCGGGGCCTGGACGCCGGCCCGCTCGGCGACGCCGCGCGTCGTCACGGCGCCGGGTCCGCCCTCACGCAACAGCCCCGCAGCAGCCTCGACGATCGCCGCCCGGATGTCTGCCCGACTCTTGACCACGTCACTCACGAACCAACGATAACACCGACTTGCTATCAGTGATCGGCGGCGCTACGGTGGACTCGTTTCCATCGATAACAAGAAAGGCGAACCAGTGATTATCGTGACCGGAGCGACCGGAGCCCTCAACGGCGCGACCGTCGACCACCTGCTCGAACACCTACCCGCGAGCGAAGTCGCGGTCGCCGTACGCGACACTGCCAAGGCCGAGCGCTTCGCCCAGCGCGGCGTCGAGGTTCGCCACGGCGACTACGCAGACCCCGGCTCCCTGCCGGCGGCGTTCGCCGGCGCCGACCAGTTGCTACTCGTCTCCTCCAACGACCCGACCGCGAACGCGATCAGCCTGCACCACGCAGCGGTCGACGCCGCACTCACCGCAGGTGTGAAACGGATCCTCTACACCAGCCACCAGGCCGCCGCACCAGACAACCCGTTCCTGCCCGGGCGAAACCACTTCGCCACCGAGCAACTCCTGGCTGCCTCCGGAATCCCCTGGACCTCGTTACGCAACGGCTTCTACGCCCACAGCCTCCAGTGGCTCGCCGGCCCCTGGCGCGAGACGGGTGTGATCGCCACACCCGGCGACGGACCGGTTTCCTGGACGGCTCGCGAGGACGCCGCCGAGGCAGCCGCCGCAATCCTCGCCTCTGACGGCGCATACGGCGGCCCGACCACCATCACCGCGCCCGCGGCCCCGACCTTCGCCGAACTCGCCGAGATCGCATCCGAACTGTCAGGCCGAACCGTCCGTTACCAACAGATGGACGAACAGGACTGGATCGCCGCGCAGCTCGCCGCCGGACGACCGGAACACATGACGCACTTCCTGCTGGGCTTCTACCAGGCCGCGCAGGCCGGCTACTTCGCCGGCGTCGACCCACTGCTCGGCGAGCTGCTCGGCCGTCAACCGCGCAACGCGCGAAACGCCCTCGCGGCGACAACCCGGTAGAGCCGCGACCGCGGTAGCCGTACCCTCAGCCGGCGATTGCCGCGCCTCGGTGACAACACCCTTGTGCCCGGCTCGCCGACGGCAGCCGACTCGCACCCGGTTCGAGCGGGCCACCCGGCTCGGCCGCCGACTCGCGGCGCAGGCAGCGCGGCGACAAGATCTTCTACCGACTTGAGGACAACCTACTGGAATGTCGTTGTCTGTACCGTGTGGACGGACGGTTGACGGAGTGGGCGTCAGCCGTCGACCTGTGGGCCGTCGTGATCTCGGCGCGGTGCAGCGGTGGGAAAAATCCGATTATAGTGGCGGCGGTCACGTTACTGTGGTGGTGGGAAGGGCGGCGATGGAACGGCCGGAGTGGGCACCAGCAGATGTTGATCTCAGTCGGCCGAGCGTGGCGCGAGCCTACGACTACTGGCTCGGCGGCTCGCACAACTTCGAGGTCGACCGGGAGTTCGCCCGCCAGGCATTGGCGGCGGTGCCGGATCTTCGCCTGGTCGCGCGGGCGAACCGCGAGTTCCTGCATCGCGCGGTGCGGTTCATGCTTGACGAAGGCATTCGGCAGTTCCTGGACATCGGGTCCGGCATTCCGACGGTCGGCAACGTGCACGAGATCGCCCAGCAGGTGGATCCGCACGCCCGCGTGGTCTATGTGGACATCGATCCGGTGGCGGTGACGCACAGCACGCACATCCTCGCCGGCCAGCCGAACGCGGTCGCGCTGCTCGAAGACCTGCGCCGTCCGGAGGCCATCCTGGGTCACCCGGAGGCCCGCCGGCTGCTGGATCTCGACCGGCCGGTCGGCCTGCTGCTCGTCTCGGTCGTGCACGCTGTCCCCGATCACGACGACCCGTACGGGCTGATCAGGCGACTGTGGACGGCGCTGGCCCCGGGCAGCTGCGTGGCGATCAGCCACGTCACCACCGACAGTCGGCCGGACGAGATGGGCGAGGGCGCCCGGCTCAGTGGCCGGACGAGCACGCCGGTCACCGCCCGTACCCGCGCTCAGGTGGAAGACTTCTTCGCCGGACTGGACCTGGTGGAGCCCGGCGTGGTGTGGTCCCCGCTGTGGCGTCCCGAGTCGCCGGCCGACGTCGGGGAGCACCCGGAGCGGATGAGTTTCTACGTCGGAGTCGGACGCCGCAGGTGAGCGGTCGGTCCGACGCCGACGGGGTCGACGACCGGCGCTGCCCGGGCGTCGAGGAGTTCGTCACGGCGTGGGCTACGGCCCTACACCGGGCCCACTACGTGCCGATCAGCGCCGAGCAGCGGCATCGCATCGTGACCGGACTGGCGGACCGCCTGGTCACCGCGGTCCTCGACGAACCGGCCGAGCCCGGCGACGGCCAGCGGATCGGCGCCGATCTGGTGGCGGCCGGCTTCGGGTCGCCGGAAGCGCTCGGTGGAACGATCGCGGTCATCGGCTCGCGGTTCCTCGACGAGCTGGGCATCGCCGCCGACCCCACCCGTGCTGCTCGGCTGAACGGCCTGCTGGCTGAACTCGCGGCGGGCTTCGCGGCGGCCGCGCACGACCGCAGCCTGAGAGCCCAGGACACGGTCCGGCTGGCCGCACTGGCCGCCCGCAGCCAGGCGGAGGAGGCGTTACGGATCAGCGAGGCCAGGTTCCGCCGCTTCGCTACCCACGACCAGTTGACCGGGCTGCCCAACCTGACATTGTTCACCGAGCAGTTGGGACGGCTGTCCGCCGCCGATGTGCCGATCGACCGGGTCGGCGTCTGCTGCCTCGACGTCGACGACTTCGCGGCGGTCAACGACGTGCTCGGGCATCAGGTGGGTGACCTGCTGCTCCGCGAGATCGCCGACCGGCTCGGCGCGCTCACCGACCGGCGGATCGACCTGGTGGCACGGCTGGACAGCGACCGGTTCGCGATCCTGGTCCGCGACACCACCTGCGCCGAGGACACCATCAAGATCGCCGATCAGGCGCTCACCGCGCTCGCCGCCCCGTTCCACGTCAACGGCACCGAGGTGCCGTTGACGGCAAGCGCGGGAGTGGCCGAGGGCGCCGTCGCCGACGGTGGCGCCGCGACCCTGATGCGCGCGAGCGAGATCGCGCTGCACTGGGCCAAGGCGGACGGGAAGGCCGCCTTGCGCCAGTTCGACCAGGACCGCAGCAACGCCGACGCCGCGCGCTACCGGCTGTCGGCAGCCATGCCGGCGGCGCTGCGGCGGGGCGAGTTCACCGCCGCCTACCAGCCCATCGCCGCTCTCCAGTCCGGGCGGCTGGCCGGGGTGGAAGCCCTGGCCCGCTGGCGGCATCCTCGGCTTGGCCTGCTGAGCGCCGCCCGATTCATCGAGCTCGCCGAACGCACCGGCCTCGTGGTGGCACTCGGCGGCCAGCTGCTGGAGCAGGCGTGCCGGCAGGCCAGCCGTTGGCAGCGGGTCCAACCCGGCCTGTACGTGAGCGTGAACGTGTCGGTGCGCCAGCTCCACCAGAACGGCCTGGCCGGGGCGGTGGCGCAGATCCTCGACCGGACGGGTCTGCCGCCGCACCTGCTGCAGCTGGAAGTAACCGAGCAGGCCGTGATCGATCTGACCGGCGTAGTGACGGAGACCCTGGCAGCGCTGATGAAACTCGGCGTCCGGATCGTCATCGACGACTTCGGCATCGGCTATGCGAACCTGGCCAATCTCCGCTCCCTCCCCCTGTACGGCCTCAAACTCGACGCCAGCCTGACCCGTTCATCGGCGCAGTCGGCCAGGCGGCCAAGGGTCCACCGCCCCGGCACGGATGACGGCTTCCTCAGCACCGTCGTGTCGCTCGGGCACAAGCTCGGCCTCGTCGTGACCGCCGAGGGCATTGAAACCGCCCAGCAGGCCCACCGGCTGGCCGCGACCGGTTGCGACAACGGGCAGGGTTGGCACTTCGGCCGTCCGGTGCCGCCTCACGAGATCACTGCCAGCATCGTCGCGCAGCAGCACCGCGACGCCGGGACACGGAACACCGAACTGCCGGGGCTTCCGGTCCAGCGGCGCTGACGCCGTCGCCGGCTCACAGGTCGCGGCGTTGGAAGGACAGCCCCGCGAGCACTAGTCGAAATAGCCGGCGCGTTGTTGACGCGGGTGATGGGTGGTTTGCCGCCGAGTGAGGTGTAGTTGCGGTGGTGGTTGTAGGTGTGTGGCCAGGCGGGTAGGGCATCGGCGCGTTGTGCCGAGGGCTTGAGGGAACCGCCTGCCCGGTCATGCTGTAGTCGGTGGGTTCCCTGCGCTCGCGGCCACGAGCAGGGACAGTTCGCGGACCAAGTCGTCCATGGCTTGGCCACTCTGGGCACGGACCAATCCGCTGTCACGTCGCCGGTATCACCCTGCGCGTCCCCGCACCCCGGCTCTGCACCGACAACGGGGCCATGATCGCCGCAATCGGCGACCTTCTCCCGGCGTGACGTGTTCCGTCCCGGGGCCGGCCTCGTCCACGCCGACGTCCCACCGTCACCCCTGGCCCTCGGTGCCGACCCCAACGCCCGTTGATCCGCGCCACCATCCGCAAAGACCTGCGCTGAACCACACGGCCCCTCCGGACACGCGAGTCGCCGCTCACCAGCCTGCAGAGCGAGGAACCCTCTCGGAAGGCGTGGCAGCCGCACAACCGCAGTCCACGTCGAGGACAACCAACGCAACAACGATCACGAGCGGTGGTGGCGGCGAGGTGATCGGCGGGCGTCGCGGCGACAGTGCGGGCGCGTCTCAGCCGTCCTCGGCACCGTCGAGTAGCGCCCGACGCAGGGCGAGACGGTGCTCGCGGCGGATCTGCGCCTCGCGGTAGCGGCGCCGGTCGCCGTCGGTCTCGGTCAGCAGCGGCGGCACCGGGCGTGGTTGCCCGTCGTCGTCGACGGCGACCATGACCAGATGCGCGGTGGCCACGTCGACCGGCGGCACCGCCCGGTCCCACCGGTCCGCGCTGACCTTGACGGCGACCTCCATCGAGCTGCGGCCGGCCCAGGTGATCCGGGCATCGACGTGGACGACGTCGCCGACCCGCACGGCACGCAGGAAGGCGGTCTCGTCGATGGCGGCGGTGACCGCAGGACCGTCGGAGTGCCGAGCGGCCACCACTCCGGCGACGGAGTCGATGAGGTTGAGAATCCGGCCGCCGTGGACGGTGCCCATCAGGTTGGTGTGGTGCTGGTCCATGATCTGCGACAGGGTCAGATGCGACGCCGACGGTGGCCGGCCGGCGAGAATGGCGCTCTCGTGCATGGTTCATCCGTCCTCGGGAAGCGTGCCGTCCGACCAGCCGGCACGCACGTCGAGGACACGCCGCAGCGCGTCACCCGCCCGACCCGCCCGCGAGGTCTACGGCTGCGCACACACCTCGTGCGTGCGCAGCGCGGGCAGGTCTTCGGACTCGCGGGCATGACCGGGTTCGCCGGTGTCTCCTACTGGCCGTCGCTTCCCAGGCCCCTGCGGGCCCAGTGCCGTTGACGGCGGTCGTTCCCACTCACCGCTGCGGGGCAGTCCCGGATTTCCACCGGGTTCCCTCTTACGACGCCCGAGCGTGAGACGCCTGGGCGAACCAGCGCCGGTGACCATCCTAACCGTTCCTGGTCAGCTGACCGGCCGGCTCGGACCCGGATGTGACCCACCTCCCCCATCGCCCTCACCGGTGGGTCCGGGCGGCCGGGTGGGTGACGGCCGAGCCGGGCCGGCGGCGAGCACGGTCACACCAGTGCCGGTCGGGCCTGCGATTGCGGCGCTGCCCGCAGACGGGTCCGGTGCCTGCGGGTCGGCTGCGGCGAAGGTGACCGGAGCGCCGAACGCGGCCCGGCGCGCGGCGCGACGCAGCGCGGCGAGCACCGCCGGGCCGGCCAGGACGATCGCCACCGCGGTGGTGATCGCGCGGCCGGTGTCCCAGCCGAAGGTGGAGGTGACCGCGGTGAACAGGGCGAGGCGGTGCAGGTTCTCCAGCACCGGCGCGCCCGCGACGTAGGACAGTTGGGTGTCCGCGCCGATGCTGAACGGCCAGAACCACAGGTTCATCAGCAGGCCGTAGCCGTAGGTATCCGGCTAGGACGGCGGTCTCGGCCCGTCCGCGCAGCCTCGCCGGAAGCAGGCCGGCTCCCAGGCCGATCCAGGACGCGCACAGCATCTGGAACGGCAGCCACGGTCCGACGCTGGCGGTGAGCAGGGCGGAGGCGAACAGGGACGTCGAACCGAGCAGGAACCCCGAACCCGGGGCCGAAGACCCGGCCGGCGAGGACGAGGAGGAAGAACACGGTCTCGATGCCTGCGGTGCCCGCGCCCAGCGGGCGCAGCGCGGCGTTGACCGCGGCGAGCACGCCGAGCATCGCCAGGGCTTTGCTGTCCATGCCGCCGAAGGTGAGTTCGGCCAGCACGAGCGCCACGAGCACCGGCAGCATCAGGAAGAAGACCAGCGGCGCCTCACCGGTGCGGGCGGTGGACTCCGGCTGCGCGGGGACGAAGAACGGCCAGGTGAAGGTGGCCAGCGCGGCGGCGACCTGTTCCACGGTCAGCCACGGCGCGGGGGCGAGAACCTTGGCCGCCTGCGGAGCGAACGCCGGTGACGCGAGCATGACCTCCGCCGTGCTGCCGTCGGAGACGACGTCCCCCTCGGCCATCACGATCACCCGATCGGCGAGGGCCGCGACGAGTTCGACGTCGTGGGTGGCGACCACCACGGCGCGGCCGGCGGCGGCCAACGTGCGGACGACCTCGGTGAACTGCCGCTTGGCGTGGTAGTCCAGGCCACGGGTCGGCTCGTCGAGCAGCATCACCGGCGGAGCGGCGGTGAGCTGGACGGCGAGCGCAAGGGCCAGCCGCTGCCCTTCGGACAGGTCGCGGGGATGCCGGGCGGCGGGCAGGCCGGGGGTGAGCCGGTCCAGCAGCGCCCGGCAGGTGCCGGCCGGCGCTGCGGTCTCCCGGTCGGCCTGGGCGCACTCGGCGTCCACGGTATCCAGATAGAGCAGGTCGCCGGAGTTCTGCGGGACGAGGCCGCCCGGCCGGCGGGCCGGGCTCTTCGGGTCGACGGTCCCCTGTGGTCCGGCCACTGCGACGGTGCCGCCGTGGCGGGGGCCGCTGCCCTGCACCGCCCGTTGCCGGTGTCCCGTCCGTCACGCTCCCGTCGCCGGGCAGGTAGAGCAGCCGGTCGGCGTACTGCACCACGCGCTCCAGCCGGTGCTCGGCCAACACCACGGTCACGCCGAGGTCGTGTACCAGCCGGGTGATGGTGGCGAGCACGTCCTCCGCCGGGGTGATCGATCATCCGGCCGTCCGGTCGTGCCGGGCGGGACGGGGTCGGCGTCCCGCCCGGCACGCGGTCACCGGCCGCGAAGCTCGACGGCGGTGGCGACGAGGTGCGCGAGGGACTTCTCGACCTCGGGGTAGCTGCGGGTCTTCAGGCCGCAGTCGGGGTTCACCCACAGCCGCTCGGCCGGCACTGCCGCCAGGGCCCTGCGAAGGGCCTCGACGATCTCGTCACGTGGCGGCACCCGGGGCGAGTGGATGTCCCACACACCTGGCCCGACCCCTCGGCGGTAGCCGGCTGCGGCGAGGTCGTCGAGGACCTCCATCTTCGAGCGGGACGCCTCGATGCTGGTGACGTCGGCGTCGAGGGCGTCGATGGTGGTGATGACCTCACCGAACTCGGAGTAGCACAGGTGGGTGTGGATCTGGGTGCCGTCGGCGACACCGCTGGTGGCCAGGCGGAAGGCACCGACCGCCCAGTCCAGGTAGGCATTCTGGTCTGCCGCGCGCAGGGGCAGGGTTTCGCGCAGCGCCGGCTCGTCGACCTGGATCACCCGGATGCCGGCCGCCTCAAGGTCGCCGCACTCGTCACGCAGGGCGAGGGCGACCTGGTCGGCGGTGACGTCGATCGGCTGGTCGTCGCGCACGAACGACCAGGCGAGGATCGTCACCGGACCGGTGATCATGCCCTTGACCGGCCGGTCGGTCAGCGACTGCGCGTAGGAGGACCACGCGACCGTCATGGGAGCCCTGCGGGCCACGTCGCCGTAGATGATCGGCGGACGGACACAGCGGGAGCCGTACGACTGCACCCAGCCGTGCTCAGTGGCGGCGAAACCGGCCAGTTGCTCGCCGAAGTACTGGACCATGTCGTTGCGTTCCGGCTCGCCATGCACTAACACGTCGAGGCCCAGCCGCTCCTGAAGCCGGATGACGTGCTCGACCTCGGCGCGCATCCGCCGGACGTAGCCGGAGTCGTCGAGCCGGCCGGACCGGTGTGCGGCGCGGGCCGCACGCAGCTCGGCGGTCTGCGGGAACGAGCCGATGGTCGTGGTGGGCAGCGGCGGCAGGTGCAACCGGGCGTGCTGGGCCGCCGCCCGCTGCCGGTAGTCGCCCCGTTGCCTGTCGGCAGGGTGCAGCGCGGCGAGCCTGCCCCGTACGGTGTCGTCGCGCCACGCTGCCGGGGCGGGCGGTAGCGGTTCGGGCAGCGACGTGGTGCCGTCGCGCAGGGCGCGGCCGAGCAGGACGACCTCGTCGACCTTCTGCCGGGCGAAGGCCAACCGCCGTCGCAGCTGCGGATCGAGCGTGGTCTCGGCGGAGAGGTCCACCGGCACGTGCAGCAGGGAACAGGAGGTGGACACGGCAACGTGGTCGGCGAGCCCGGTGGCCACGGCACCGGTCGTCATCGCCGCTCGCAGGTCGGTGCGCCAGACGTTGCGGCCGTCGACCAGTCCGGCGACGATCGTCTTGCCGTGCAGTGGGCCCGCCCCGGCGAGACGTCGCAGGTTGCCGGGCCCGGCAACCAGGTCCAGGCCGAGCGCCTCGACCGGCGTGTCCAGCAGTGCGGGCAGCGCGTCCCCGAGTTCCCCGAAGTAGGTGGCGACGAAGATCCTCGGCCGCGGTCGCACCGCGCACAACCGCGTGTAGGCATCGCGTAGCGCGTCGATCTCGGCTGCGGTGCGGTCGGCCACGAAGGCGGGTTCGTCCAGCTGAACCCACGTGACACCGGCGGCGGCGAGGGCACGGAGAATGTCGGCGTACACGTCGACGAGTTCGGTCATCCGGTCGAATGCCTCGGCACCTGGTGCGGAGGTCTTGGCCAGCAGCAGGAAAGTGGCGGGCCCGACCAGCACCGGTCGGCTCTCGATACCCAGCGCGCGGGATTGTGCGTACTCACGCAACGCCTTGTCGGGGTTCGCGGCGAAGACGGTGTCCGGTCCGATCTCCGGGACCAGGTAGTGATAGTTGGTGTCGAACCACTTCGTCAGCTCCAGCGCCGGCTCGGCGTTGACGCCGCGGGCCATGGCGAAGTAGGTGTCGAGCCCCGACAGGCCGAGCTGGGCGAAGCGTCGTGGAACCGCGCCGACGGCCACGGCGGTGTCGAGGACGTGATCGTAGTAGGAGAACGTGTTGGACGGGATCGCGTCCAGGCGGGCGTCGCGCAGTGTCCGCCAGACCCCGGCTCGCAGCGCGACCGAGGCGCTCTCCAACTCCTCGGCGTCGATACGGCCCGCCCAATAGGCCTCCACGGCCTTCTTCAGTTCACGGTTCCCACCGATGCGTGGATAACCGAGCACGGTGCTCTGACCGAATGTGGTACTCATGGGTCCTTCCCTCGAAGCGTCCGAGGACTCGCGCGAGGGCGGGAGGGAAGAGGCGCAGCGACGCACCGGCTTCCGCCCCGGCCTTCCCGAGAGACCGTCGACGGCGTACGCCGGCCGGCGTACGCGGTGCGGGCAGGTCTTCGGACTCGCGGGCATGACCTGCTCGGTCGCCTACTGGCCGTCGCTTCCCAGACCTCGCGGTCCAGTGCTTGATGACGGCGGTCGTTCCCACTCACCGCTGCGGGGCAGTCCCGGTCTCGCACCGGGTTCCCTCTTACGACGCCGCGACGCTCGAACGTCACGGCGAACCAGCACTGCTGTCCATCCTAGGTGTCCAGAAGCGATCGGCGTTGGCGCGTCCGCCCCTCGAGACGAAGAGACATCGCGGCAGCCCGGTTGGAGCACGAGGTGCGCCAGGCCCCCGGGCCGGTCTGGCGCGGTTCGAGGCGATCGTCGCGGAGGCCGACCCGACCGACAGCAGGTGCGAACGTCTCACCGAAGCACACCGTGACCGGATCCGGGCGACCCGCGTCGACAGGCTCCTCACCGCGATCTCTTCTCTGTCAGGCCCCGGCCCGATGGGGCGTGTCCGGCATCCGGGGGCTGTCCGAACTCAAACCCGGGGCTTGACAGACCTCACCACCGACAGCAGGAAATTCC
This sequence comes from Micromonospora sp. NPDC057141, assembly GCF_042670805.1. Lineage (NCBI taxonomy): Bacteria > Bacillati > Actinomycetota > Actinomycetes > Micromonosporales > Micromonosporaceae > Micromonospora > Micromonospora sp. NPDC057141. The sequence goes on from NZ_JBHUVA010000077.1 coordinate 14,703, forward strand.
GTTATGAGTAACTTGTCCGGTTCATCCTCGTTCAGTCGATGACGGCTGCCGCCACACCGAGCAGACCCGTCATTCCATCTGAACGGGGGAAATTGGTGAGGCCTGTCCTGCGAAGAACCACAAGCGCGTCCACGGCCATGCTGGTCGCCAGCCTGGCAACCCTGTGGTTGGGGACGCCGGCACGAGCGGCACCAGGCGACGCGAACGCGCGCGGTGTCGTCGTCGACCTATCCGCCGAGGTGACCGGTGTAGCCGTGATCACCGCCGACGCCACCATCGGTACCGCCACCGCGCCGGCCGCCGGTGGTACCGACACCGAGACGCTGCTGGCGGTATCGGTACCGGGGGCGCTCGGAGTGACCGCCAGCGGCACCGTCGAGGAGGTCACCGCCACCCGGGCGGCGGGCGCGTCGTCGGCGTCCGCCAGCGTCAACGGTCTCAACCTGGCCGTGCTCGGCGTCGACGTGCTGGACGCTGCGGAGGCCACCGCCACCGCGATCTGCCCGCAGGTCGGCGCCACCAGTGCGGACACCACGCTCGTCGGGCTGGAGCTGTTCGGCTCGGCGGTGACGCTGACGGCGAACACTTCCGCCGTCGTAGGCAGCTCGGCAGTGGTGGTGCCGGGGCTGGTGGGCGCGAGCCTGAACGCCTCATTGACCCGCGTCGAGACGACCACCGCCACCGGCGCCACCGCGATCACCGTGCGGGCCGCCCTCACCCTGTCGGGCACCGTCCTCGGTGTCCCGACCACCATTCCCGTAGGAACCGTGATCGTGGCCGAGGCCACCTGCGAGCGTCCGCCGGCGGCACCGACCACCGCGACGATCACGCCCGACGAGGGCTCGCAAGCGGGCGGCCAGACGGTGACGATCACCGGCACGGGCTTCATCCCGGGCGGCACCACGGTCACCTTCGACGGCGTGCCCGCGACCGGTGTCACGGTGACGCCGGACGGTGTCTCTCTGACGGCGGTCACCCCGCCCGGCTCGATCGGTCCCGCACAGGCCGTGGTCAGCACGGTGAACGGCACGGCTCCGCCGCTGGGCTACACGTACCTGGCCGACGGCAGCGCGGCCACCATCACCAACCTCACGCCGCCCTCCGGGCCGACCGCCGGCGGCACGACGGTGACGATCACCGGCACCGGCTTCACCGGGGCTGCCGGCGTGGACTTCGAGGGCCTACCCGGCACCGAATTCACCGTCAATCCGGCCGGCACCACGATCACCGTGTCCACCTCACCGAACCCGGCGGGACCGGCCCTGGTCGAGCTGGTCTTCCCGGCCGGTCGGGTGACCGCGCCGACCTTCACCTACATCGCGCCAACGATCACCTCGATCGTGCCGGACACCGGACCGACCGCCGGCGGCACGACGGTGACGATCACCGGCACCGGATTCACCGGGGCGACCGGAGTGACCTTCGACGACACCCCGGGTACCAACCTCGTCGTGAACCCGAGCGGCACCTCGCTGACCGTGGTCACACCACCCGGGCAGGTCGGTCCGGTGGACGTCACCGTGCTCATCCCGGGCGCGAACGTGACCACACCAAACGGTTTCACGTACGTGGCGGCACCGCCGACCGCCGCGTCGATCACGCCGGACGCGGGTCCTCAGTCAGGCGGCCAGACGGTGACGATCACCGGCACCGGCCTCGTCCCCGGTGACACGACCGTCACCTTCGACGGCGCGCCGGCCACCAACGTCACGGTCAACCCGGGCGGCACCTCCTTGACGGCTGTCACCCCGCCCGGCGCGGTCGGGCCGGCCGTCGTGGTGGTGACCACCGGCGGCGGTACGGCAGCACCGCTGGACTACACCTACCTCGCCGACGGCAGTGCCGCCAACGCGACCGGGCTGACCCCGACGACCGGGCCGGCCTCGGGTGGCACCACGGTCACCATCACCGGGACCGGATTCACCGGAGCAACCGGAGTGACCTTCGACGGGGTTCCCGGCACCGGATTCACCGTCAATCCGGCCGGCACCACGATCACCGTGGTGACACCGCCCCGCACCGCCGGACCCGCAGAGGTGCGCCTGGTGTTCCCCGCAGGCACCGCCGCTGCGCCACCCTTCACGTACCTCGCACCAACGATCGCCTCCATCGTGCCGGACACCGGGCCGACCACCGGCGGCACCACGGTGACCATCACCGGCACCGGCCTCACCGGCGCCACCGGCGTGGACTTCGGCAACGCACCGGGCACCAACCTCGTCGTGAACCCCAACGGCACCTCACTGACCGTGGTCGCCCCACCCGGCCTGCCCGGCCCGGTGGACGTGACCGTCCAACTGCCCGGTGACGACGTCACCGAACCAGACGGGTTCACCTACGAACCCGCCCCACCGCGCATCGACACCGTCACCCCCGGACAGGGGCCGACCGATGGCGGCACGACCGTGACGGTCGGTGGTTCCGGGTTCGTGCCGGGCGGGACCACGGTCACCATCTGCGGAAAGGCCATCCCGGCCAGCCAGGTCACCGTGGCAGCGGACGGTCGCTCGTTGACCTTCCGTACGCCGCCCTGCCCAGCCGGAAACACCACGGTCGTCGTGAGCACCGACGGTGGCACCTCCAACGGACTCATCTTCCGCTACGTCTCGCGGATCCTGCCGGTGACCGGTGACACCATCGCCACGCCGCTGACCGCCGGGGCGATGCTCGCGCTCCTCGGCATCGTCCTCGTCCTGCTGACCCGCCACCGGCAGCGCGCCGGCCGAATCGGCTGACCGGATAGTCCCGGCCAGGGCCCGATCGGGCCCTGGCCGGCGGAGGACACCACGTTGGCGGCGGCGCCCAGCACCACGAACAGCCACAGCAGCGGGCGTACGGCGCCAACCCGGTCCATCGCCGTACGTGCGGTCTGCGGCGCCTCGGAGATTCGGTACATGTCATTCACGGCGCGCTCCTCGTGGGTCGGGCTGCTGGGATGCCGCAAACCTACGAGTCGCTGCCCTGGTGCACGATCCAGCCAACGAGTCAGTCCAGGTACAGCAGGCTGTACTCCTCGGGCGGCGGAGCCGGACCGGCCAGCGGCCACCAGGGCGGGTGGGATTGTCGGCATCCGCCCGCTGCCGAGGGAACAGTCCCACCACCGTCCGGCACGGGTGGCCGGGTGTTCGGCCAGGGCGTCTGCCCGTCGGTCAGGGCCACCATGACGCCTGGGCAGGGCCGTGCGCGCAGCGCCTTGGCGAATGCCGGCGGCGAACCCGGCGCGGGCCGTCGACCTTGGCGGTAGCGTTGATGCGGAATCTGGGTGGAACGATCGGTCCTGATCGTTGAGGATCGGCGGGTGTCCGTTCCCGTACGTCAGATTCGTGCTCGCTACTCGGCCGCGACCGTCACCGTGTACCAGGCGTACCCGCCGCAGATCGCGCTGTCGGCGGTGTCGGCCGGCCGTTTCGTGGCCCCTTTCAAGCGGGACCGGATGACGTGGATCAAGCCGTCCTTCCTGTGGATGATGTACCGCTGCGGCTGGGCCACCAAACCGGGGCAGGAGCGCGTGCTGTCCATCGACATCACGCGGGAGGGGTTCGAGTGGGCACTGGCGCGAGCCTGTCTCAGTCACTACGACCGCGACGTGCACGGCGACAGGGCGACCTGGTCACGGCTGTTGAAGACCAGTCCAGTCCGAGTGCAGTGGGACCCTGAGCGGTCCCTGCGGCTGAACGCGCTGCCGTACCGGTCGCTGCAGGTCGGCCTGTCCGGCGAGGCTGTCGACCGGTACGTCGACGACTGGACCGTCGCCGTCACGGACATCACTCCCACCGTTGAACGAGTCCGGGACCTGCTGCGCCACGGCGACGATCAGGCAGCGGCAGCTCAACTGCCCGTCGAACACGTCTACCCACTCCCGGATCGGCTCGCCGTCGGCCTCCACGCCAGCCCGGACGTCGCCGCCAGCGAGGACCCCGAGCGACAGCAGTGACAGTGCACCAGAGACGAACCGCCCAGCCGCACCCTGCCGACAGGGACCCGGTGGCCAGGCGCTCGGTCGTCGCCCGGACGGTCAGTGCGCGCTCGCCGCCCGCATCGAGAAGCTCGATAGCGGTGTCGATGATCTGCTCCCAGGAGAGCACCTGATTGCGCCGCTGTGTCCGGCGCGCTCGCGTTGCCATGCCTCGACCGCGCCACGTTTGGTGCACCGAACCACGCTAGAGCGCTGTGCCAACCCGAGAGGTCACCTGTCGCCTCCGGTGTCGGTCGGACGTACCGCATCCACCGCTGTCACGGCGCCCAGGTCCGCAACCGGCCGGCGGCGGGGCTCCCCTGCCGCGGCGAATGTTCCACGAGCCACCTGGTACTGCTGCAGGGTCGCCTCCGCGATACGGTCCCAGGAGTACGCCGTCCGCGCGTGGGAACCGGCTCGTTCGCCCAGGGTGCGGGCACGGTCGGGATCTGCCAGTACCCAACGGATCCATCCGGCCAACGCGATGTGGTCCTCGGGCGGGGTGAGGATCCCGGTCTCCAGGTGATCGATCTGCTCGGGGATCCCGCCGATCCGCGCCCCGATGACCACCTTGCCGACGGCCTGCGCCTCGCAGACTGCGATGGGGCAGGGATCGAACCTACTCGGCACCAACGCTATCTGCGCGTCCGCGTACAGCGTCTCCAGTCGACTCCTGGCCACGTAGCCGAGGAAGGTGACCCGGTCGCGGACGCCCAGGGACCGTGCGAGACCTTCCAGATGGGGCCGGGCCGGGCCGTCGCCCGCGACCATGAGATGGACGGGAAGATCACGCAGCAGGCTCAACGCCGCGATCGACAGGTCACAACCCTTCTGGTGGACCAGTCGTCCCACCTGGAGAAGTTCGACCTGCTGGGCTCGCGGCCCGCCGAGCGACGACGTCGAACCGTCCCGGGCGGGCTCGTGGAACTCCGTCCCGTTGGGAATGACCACGAGGTTCTCGACCACTCGGCCGACGGACGTACGGACCCCCCGCGCGAGGGACTGGCTGACCGCGATGATGACGGTGCTGCGCTCCAACCCCCACCGCTCGAGCCGTTGTTCGTAGTCGAGCATGACCCGGTCGGAGGAGTCCTCGTCGAGGTGGGTGCCGCCCGCCGAACGGTCATAGTGTTTCGTCATGACCAGCGGGAGATCCCACAGGTCGGCGACGGCACGTGCCGCCAGGACGGCTCGCGAGTCATGGCAGTGGACCAGGTCGAAGCTGGCGGGCAGTTTTCCGGCGGCCGCTGCCATGCCCACGTTGCGGTGCAACATGCTCAACGTGGCCGATGCCTCACCGGGGAAGGACAATATCTCCGAGCCGGGCGTCCCGCAGTAGTGGTCGTCACCGTCACGGACGCCCTCCGGTTTCGAACCCGCCGTGATGACCGTTACCGAGACGCCCAGCCTGCGCAGAGCCCTGGCGAGGGCTGCGGCATGAACTCCGATGCCGCTGCGGGGCCGGGGAGGGTAGTCACTACTGATCATCAGTACCCGCATGCCGTCAACCACCGGGGGAAGAGACGAAGGATCTCGAGGGGCGAAGCTAGTAATGACCCAACCTCTGGATGTCGTTCGACCGGGGATCGAGGCGCTTCCAATCCGTCACGAACGACGGGGCGAATCCCAGCGCGGTCAAAATCCGTTCGCCCCCAGACGCCTTCTGGAGTGAGCCGTGCAACAGCGCCTCGTTGATCACCAGAGCGTCCCCGGCCTTCGCCCGGACGAATTCCAGCGACGGAAAGTTCTCCCTCGTGAGAGCCGCCCTCGGGTTACCTGTCTCCGAGACCCACGCATTTGGCGAACCCGAGTCACCATCCGGAAACCAGGCAAAGTTGGCCTTGTGTGATCCTTGCAGGTAGCAGAAGGGTCCATCGTCGTCCCTCAGGACGTCGCTCAGATAGATCAGGACCTTGACGAACATACAGTAGAGTTTTCCGTCATGAAACGTGTGCATGTAGCTCATGTTTCGTCGGGCAACCCGGTCACCCCCGTAACGTAGAACCTCACCACCGCCGTTGTGGAGGTAGAAGACGCTCTGCCGGGTGCGCCTCAGCGCATAGCTCTCGATGAGCCGGTACGGCTGGTTGGTGAGCGGTGCGACCAGCGCTCGCACTGCCTCATCGGCCGCCAGCTCGGCGAAGTGGGCGCTTCTCCCCACCAGGTCTTCGACCTTCTCCTTCTCACCGTCGCCGAGTGCTGCCGTCGACGACAGACGCCGCACTTCGTCACGGCACACCTCGACAGCATCAGGGGAGAGGAACCCAGGTATCCGCAACAGCCCCATAGTGTCGAACAGGTACAGCTCGCGAGTGGACATGGTCTGCATCTGCGACGGAGGGATGAGCATAGGGCCTCCTGAGGTCATGACCTCGGTACGGTCACCCGGCATATTCGCCGCGCCGCTGGACAAGGGCCTCGTGGAACTTTCGGTATGGTCCGGCGACTCCGTACCAGCTCCGAGCGTAGGCATGGGGGAACTCCGAACGGCGATACTGGCAGGTTCATGCCAGCCCGCCAGTCTGCGCAGCTCGGCGTGGACGCAAAGGGCTAACCGGAGAAATCCACGGGCGCTGTCGCGCCCTCCTTCGGTCCACCGTCTCGACGCGTCCGGCCGAAGAGGAGGCCCTGAACAGCCGCCTGATATCCCGCCTGGAAGCGGCTTTGCGCGCCGAGACGGGTCATCCACCGCGCCACGCTCCGGCGATAGGTGCGCAGGGACATGCCGATCCTGCGCGCGGCGGCCTCGTCCTTGAAACCACTTACGAGCTGGTGCAACACCTCCCGGCTCAGCGACTCGGTCGACTCATCGTCCGGAAACTCGGCGGGCAGGGCCAAGGCATGCGCGTGCATCGACCGAAGCATGAGCCCCAGGAAGGGAAGTTCCCGGCCGGCGAGGCCGCCACTGTCATACCCGCGCTGGTTCAGGGCGGACATCAGCAGTTCTCCATCCACCACACTGAGCCGCGGCAACGATTCCGGAGTCGTGAAGACGGATGCGCCGGACCGAATGAGCCGCCGGACCTCCCCGTCGATGGTCATCCCACCAACCCGGCACTCGGCACTGACGTATGCCTTGACCCGGATCCCCGCCCGCGCCAGACGGCACCCGGCCCGAACATCCAGCGCCGGCCCCGTTCGCTTCCACTCGACGGGCAACGCCAGGAGAAGTTCGCGCCTACTGCCGGCAATGGCCCGGTAGACGACCTCGGGACCGACCATTCTCATTCCCAGCGAGCCAATGACGTCGCCAAACACGGACCGCCCACCAGACGGCGAAGGAAAAAAATCGGCAGACCCACCATCGTCACGGCGGCGACCTCTCGGAAGTGCGGAATCATTGATCAGATGACCGTCAGTGCGCACTTCTCCTCTTTTCATCCATGCCGCGACTCATCATGGACCCCATTGCGACCCCGACAACAGCGCTCAACGCGCCGAGTCGTGACTCGGCTTCATCGCCCATCACCGGCACTCAGCCAGCGGCAAGCGCTATCCCCGGCTACCCGTATAGCGGAGAGACCTTGATATACAGTGACGAGCACCGATCTTTTCATACACCGGCGCAGGATGTCCATAGTCCTTACCGGAAGGTCATTCCAAAGCTGGATGGATGCCCGTGGACGTCACGGTATGTGATTCGGAAGCCGTCTGCGGCCCGCACCGGGCGTCTCCGGCGATTACGGTGCTACGCGGGGTGGCGACGAGGGCGGGCTCGGTGCCGGTGCGGCCTGACGGAGGTTCTCACGGAGCGTTACGCCCGGACGCGGTGGACGAGTTTCCGATGTGGCAACCTCACCGGCCCCGTACCCGGCAAGCTCGGGCCTACCCATAGGCCTCCGCCTGGAGGCGGTAGAGGCTCGCGTACTCGCCCCCGGCCGCCAACAGCTCCGGATGCGTGCCCTGTTCGATGATCCTGCCGCCGGAGACGACGACGATGCGGTCGGCCATGTGAACCGTCGAGAAGCGGTGGGACACAAGCACCGTGATCGCCCCATCACCGCCGTACTCACGAGCCTGCCTGGTGAAAAGTTCGAACAGATCGTGCTCGGACTGCGCATCGAGGGCTGCGGTCGGCTCGTCCAGGACGAGGAGCAACGGACTCGTACGCATCAGCCCTCGTGCGACGGCGAGTCGCTGCCACTGCCCGTGCGACAGCTCGATCCCTCCAAAGAGCCTGCCGAGGAGGGTCTCGATGCCCTCGGGAAGTTCCTGGACGAACTGCGCGGCCCCGGCACGCCGCAGGGCACCGCTGATCGCGACGACGTCCCCGATCTTTCGCAGGTCGCCCGCGCCGACCGATTCCCGAACCGGGACCTGGAGCTTCAGGAAGTCCTGGAGCGTACCGGTGCTCGCCGCCGCCCATCCGGACGCGTCCAAGCGCGTGAGGTCGACCCCGTCGACGGTGATGGTGCCCCCGGTCGGACGACGCGCCCCCATGAGAAGCTTGATGAGGGTGCTCTTGCCCGCCCCGTTTTCACCCACGACAGCAATCGAACAACCTGCGGGAACGACGAGGTCCACCCTGTCCAGTACGCACTCCTCGGTGCCGGGATAGGCGAAGGAGACCCGATCCAGGACGATTCCCTGGGTCAACCGCGTTGGCGGCGGCAGTACCCCCGTACGGGACGCCGACGCATATCTCGTGAGCCAGAAGTGATGTTCGGCGATCCGTCCACCGGCAGCGACCTGGGTGATCGCATCGACTACCGTCTGCTGCTGGGTACGCAGTTGACCGGCGAGAGAGATGAGCAGGACGGCACCACCCGCGGTGGTCTGCCCAGACGCCATCAGGTGCCCGACGAGGATCAGGGTGAAGGCCAGGGCTCCGTAGTAGAGCGCCCAGCCGGCTGCCTCGATGCCCAGGCCGCGGAGCCGCGCCGCCCCCTCTTCGCGGGCAGCCCTCGTCCACAACTGCTGCGCGAGCCGGTTCAGCCTCGCGGCGTTCCCGCTGATCCGCACTTCCTTCGCAGGGCCGGGTCGAAGGCACAGCTCATGCAGCGCGGCCTCTTGCCGCAGCGGCTCCGCAGTCGCGTCGATCGCCTGCTGCTGGATCTTCCGGGCCCGGTTGGTCAGGACGAGAATCGGCAGAGCACATGGCGCCAGAATGGTGAGCAGCGGGTGGAGATCCGCCAGCAGCCAGACGCTCAGGCAAAGTCCGACGCCGGCGGACACGGCGTAGGCTGCAGCCCAGCCGGTGGTGGTCAGGGCAACCGTTCCGCGCCGCAGCATGGTGATCCGGTTCAGGAACTCGGCGCGCTCCAGGTGCTCGATCGTCGGAATCCGTGCCGCTGTCTCCGTGATCTCCTGTTCTATGGCCATCTGGACACGGTTGACGAGATCGTTGCGAAAGTTGAGTGCCAGCCGCTGGCCCACGACCTGCATGACGTAGGCAAGAATGCCCACCACGACTGCCTCGACGAGCCCGGCGAGCATACGGGTGCCCGCCGCATCGACCAGCCACCGTTGGGCGCTCGCGGTGGCGGCGACGAGGCCGGCTTGGAGAAGGACGAGAACCCCGACGAAGCAGGTCACCCGGGAATCCGCGCGGTAGCTGAGCCGCAGGGTGTGGAGCGCCATCCGCAGGCTTGCCGGCACGGTCACTCCGGGGATTCCCGATGCGGGTGCCGGGCCGTGAACCTCGACGCCTGGAGCGTGAAGAGCCTGGCGTACGTCCCGCCGTCAGCCATCAGGGAGTCGTGATCGCCTTCTTCGGTGATCCTCCCACCATCCAGGAGCACGATCCGGTCGGCTGCCCGGACGGTGGAGAACCGGTGTGAGATCACCACTACCGAGGCGGCCGGAATCGACCCCAGGATCCGCTGGTGGAACTCCGCTTCTGCCCTGACGTCGAGGTGCGCCGTCGGCTCGTCGAGCAGCACCACCTGTCGCCCCTTGTCGACCGCGTGGAGTACTCGTACCATCGCGAGCTTCTGCCACTGCCCGCCCGAGAGGTCGGTGCCTGAGGTTCCCGTACGCCACAGCAACGTGTCCAGGCCGCGGGGCTGGCTCGCCAGCAGAGCCGCCGCCCCGGCACGTCGAATCAGCTCGTCGAGCTCGGCGTCGTCGGTGTCCACTTCCGGAGCGGCCAGGGTGATGTTGTCGCGGAGGGTCAGCGGATAGTGGACGAAGTCCTGGAACAACGCGGTGACCCTGCGACGCCACGGCTCGGGGTCGAGGTCGCGCAGGTCGACTCCGTCCACCGTGATTCGTCCCCCCGTCGGCTCGTACAAGCCCGCGAGGAGCTTGATCAGGGTCGTCTTTCCAACCCCGTTCACCCCCACCAGGGCCAGCCGCTCTCCCGCCCGAATGGTCAGGTTGAGTCCGTTCATGACAGGACGGGGTTGGCCGGGATACTCGAAGGACACCTCCTCGAACCTGATGGTCGGGATCGTCGCCGGCGGCGGCTGTAGATTCCGCCGCGGTTCGACCTGCGCGCGCTCAAGGACGGCCAGCGCCCGCACCGGGTCCTTGCCGTACTCGATGTCGTGTGCCTCGGTGCCGAGGGCTGCGATAGCGAAGATGCCCCAGGCTGCGAGCAGACATGACGCCAACGCCCCCACGCTGATCTGACCGCCGAAGGCCGCACGGCCAGGGACCCCGAGTGCCAGACCGGCACAGACCACGGCCAGCACGGCCGCCGCCTTCTGGCTACGGAGAACTCTCCGGCGCAACTTCCAGTAATCGGCCAGCCAGGCGAGGTGGGCAGCGGCCCGGCGTTCGACCACCCACCCGGCAAGACCGAACAGCCGAATTTCTTTCGCAGCCTCGGGTCCGGCCGCCAGCTCCGCCCAATAGTCGACCTTGCGCCGCTCCGGCATCGCCGCGTCCTTGACCGACTCAAGGTGCATCCACTGCCGGACGGCGATCCACCGCGAGGTGACGGAGAGCAGGAACAGCACGGCCGCCAGGACCGGGAAGTAGGCGCCGAGCGCCACGGCCATGGCCGCTGCGGAGAGGATCCGGCCGGTCAGCGACAACTGGCCCACGGCCGCCAGACCAGCGGACCTGTCGCGCCACGCCACGCCCTGGTCCGCGGCGCGCAGCGCCACATCCTGGAAGGCAGGATCCTCCAGGTGGGCTATGCCGGGCGGCCGGGAGGCGATACGTCGAAGCTCGGCGCGCACGGCGCCGTCGACCTGCCTCGCGATCGAGGCCCGCAGGGTTGATCCGGCGATCTCCGCGAACTGCCGGACGAGCATCAGGAGGGCGACGGCGACAGCCAGCCGGACGAACTCTCCCGACCTCGAGAGCATGGCGTCGACGAGTCCGCGGGTGGCCGCGACAGTGATCGGACCGACCGCCACGACAACGACGAGCGATACGACCAGGGCACCCAGCCACCGTCGATCCGCGTTGCGTAGCAACCCGAGAAGCCTGCGCCGTTCGACGTACACCGCCCGCACACCGGACGGGTTCACATTTTCCCACAACGGCGGTGTGCGAAGGGCTGCGTCGCTCATGAATCAACCACGCGGTTCCGCGCCTTCAAGTTGCTGGAGCGCACGCAGGAACAGATCGGGGAGCCGCCGGATGTTGTCATCGACCTCCGATGACTCGATGGACGCGAAGTAGTGACACAGGACGCGGTTCTCCGCCGGCGGCAGCCTGCTCCACGGCCCCGAGCGATAGGGTTCACCGAGTGGCTGGGCCGCAGCACCAAGCCGCCCGCCCAGCACTGAATAGAACATCTGTGTGACATGGCGAGGGCGAAACAGGATCTCCCGGGGCGTCCGATCCATCATGACCTCCAGGTGGTCGAGGTCGAGGAAGCGACGACGGTGCGCGCAGACAAAACCGCAGCACATGTGCGGCACGTACGGCACGTCGGGTAGCGCCTCGGGAATCCAACGAACACCGCCCGGCAATCGTCCCGACGCGAATTGCTCCTGCGAGTACATGAAGGCCGGCTGCCGCTCGGTGGCGGCGGCCCACCGCATCACCTCCAGCGGTTCGCCGAAAAAGAGGATGTCGCTGTCCATGCCGATGACCAGTTCGGCGTCACCAAGCAAGAAGTAGTCGACGAGTTGCAGGATGCGAACATTCCTCCGCCGGACCTCCGCGAGGAGTGGATGGTCCTCGAGCATGACCTGGACCATGTCGTCGGCGTCAGACCGCCGGATGACGCGTACGTCCAAGACCTGCTCTTCCAGCAGCGACAGGTCAGCATCGGTCAACGTGCCGTCGTCGTGCACGACCGCCGCCACTCCGCGCCAGTAGCCAGCGAGTGACTTGATGGCGAACAAATACAATGGAACATGTTTGTGGGAGACCAGGGAGTGGACCTGCACCGGGGCGGCACCGTCGAGTTTGGCCGGAGGTGCCTGAAACATCCGACGGCGCAGTTCGTCAGGCGAGGAATACGGCATCAGCGTCACCTTCGCCGGAGCCGGATCTGCTGGGCCACCTGCTTTCGGTCGCGCTCGGGATCCGACCGGCGGACGGCGCGGCGGACATCGTCGACATCGATAGGGATGCGCTCGTGGCGCCCATCGGGCCTCCATCGACACCATGTCGCAAACGGTCTCATCGTCCGACGACCGTAACGTGGGAACGGCCGGCCGTCCGCTCGTCGGCCACATCCTGCCAACACGGGCTCAGCCAGCGGGGCCCCGACCGCCGAAATGATCAGCCGACGTCGATGTCAGCCGCCCGAAGGTCGGTCAACTCGGCACTTCCCCAACAGGTCCTGACTGTTCGGGCTGACCGTGTAATGTGCCGTTGCTCGTCGGACAGGCTGAGAGCTGGGAGTTCTCGGTTTGCGCTGATGATCTCCAATGCCATGTAGCGTAATTTGATCATGGGGTTGAGCTGGGATTCCCGTAGCGCGGTCGCGTCGGCGGGTGCGGGCCTTGCCGGGCGTCGAGCCTGACCCACGTCCCCCACCGCGCACAGGGCGGGCAGCCCTGCACCCGGCACCGAGCGCGGCCGCGCGGCCACCCCGAACCCACAGGCATCGACCCCTGTCGTCTTTGTCGGTCCTGGTGCCATCTGATGGCGAGTCCCCCGACGGTATTTCCGGGCACGGTCGCAACTCTTCCACTATGTCAATCAACCGACCCGGCATCGAAACACGCCGGGTTCGGCGTCCCCCGTCGATGGGAGAAAACCTGTCATGGGCAAGGTAGGGAAGCGTGTCCGCCGCTCGACGCTGGCCGTACTCACGGGCGCGGCGCTGGCCGGCCTGCTGGCGGTCACCGCAGCCGCCGCGGCACCGCAGGAGAAGGCCGCCGCGGCGGCCCGCACCGACGTCTACATCAAGGACGTCACCGCCGACACCGGCGTCCAACCACACTCGTACAGCCCGCTGTGGGCCAGCCCCGACATCAAGGTCTGCCCAACCGCAGTGGAATGTGCCGTCAGTCAGAACCCGATCGTCGGCGTCACCAACTACCTCTTCGTGAAGTTGCGCAACGCCGGCCCGTACGGCTCGGGCATCGACAACGGAGTGCTGCGGATCTACCGAACGACCCCGGGCGGCGGCGCCACTTGGCCGACGCACTGGACCCAGATCGGTGCGGCCAGCGTGACCGTCTATCCGGGCGTCACCACGGTGACGATCCCGTGGACCGGGGTGCCCGGACCGGGCCACTTCTGCCTGTTGGCGCGCTGGGTGTCGCCGACCGACCCGATGACCTTCGAGGGCCCGAGCAACAGCGTCAACACCCTGCACAACAACAACATCGCCTGGCGCAACGTCAACTCGGTCCAGCTCACGCCGGGCGGGCCGCGGGTCATCCGGCCGTTCGCCATCGGCAACGTGACCACCGTGGAGACCAAGAACGACCTGGTGTTCACCCAGCCGGCAGAGCCGGTGCGGGGTGCCCGGGTCTTCGTCGACCTCGGCCCGACCCTGTTCGAGCGCTGGCAGGCCACCGGCAAGGTCGGTACGGGAGTACGCCAAGTCGGCCAGACCGAGTTGGAGATCGTGGAACCGGGGAAGGCCAGCATCAGCGGGCTGGTCTTGAAGCCCGGTGAGCGTCTCGAGTTCTCACTGGCCTTCTCGGCCGAAGCCGCCCTCGCCAAGGGGGCCGCGCTCAATGTGACCCAGTTCGGGCCGGACGCCGACGGCACTGCGCGCGCCGACCTCGGCGGGGTGCAGTACCTGCTGGAGAGCGAGCAGCGGGGGTAGCGCGAGTCGTCGCCACCCCGGGTGAGGCGCGGTCCGGATGGCCCGCGCCCCACCTTCGTCGGTCCGGCCGGCTATCCCCTCGACCACACCCGGTCGAGGCGGTGCAGGTAGACGTTGCAGAGCAACGGGGAAATCACCCCGCCCTGCGGGGTGCCGGTCACTTCCCGACGGACCAGACCCTGTTCCATCACTCCTGCGCGCAGCATCACCCGCAGCAGCTTCAACAGCGCCTGGTCGCAGACGCGTTCCTCAACCGCGTGCATCAACTCCTGATGCGGTATCGCCGAAAAGCAGTTGGCGATGTCCGTCTCGACCACCCACCGCCTACCCCGCGCGGACTCCTCGATGAGCACCTGCAGGGCATCGTGCGCCGAACGTTTCGGACGGAACCCGAAACTGCACGGCAGCATGTCCGCTTCGAAGACCGGCTCGAGCACGATCTTCACCGCGGCCTGCACGATCCGGTCACGAACCGAGGGATCGACAGCGGCCTCTACCCGCTGCTGCCGGACTTGGGGATGAACACCCGTCGCGCCGGCAACGGCCGATAGCTGCCGTCCCTGAGCTCGCGCACCAGGTCCTCCAGCAGCCGGCCAACGCCGTCCTGCTCGACCTGGTCAAGGCTGGTCTTGTCGATGCCCGGAGCGCCGTCGTTACGACGCACCGCGACCCACGCCCGCCACAAGACGTCCCTGCGCAGGACTTTGTCTCGCAGCGCGTGGAACCGACGTCCGGGATCGGCCTTGGCCGCCCGGTAAAGCGCACGCTGCAAGGCACGGACCGGATCAAGGATCGATCCACCAGCGGCGGGACTAGCCGAAACGGCACTCACCGGGCCCCTCCTCAACACCACACGCATCGACGAAGCAGCGGCCCTTCCCTCACCGGCGGTTGTGTTGTCCGTCCGGCTCGATCGGTACTACGACCGCCTCCGACGCCCTCCCGGCCGGCCGTTCACTTCCCGGGATCATCGGTTATAGAACGCCGCGCTTCCGGTGACATACGCACAGGTCACCGGGCCGGGGAGGGCCTCCCCAGTTCCCGCCGCCACTATCTGAACGTTCCGCGCCCCATACGCCGGGGAGTCCTTCACAGCTGCAATCCAGGAGCTACACCGCTTCCATGTCCTTCACCCCGATTTCGAAGGGCTCGGCACTCCCCTGTGCCACCCTCACGGGCAGCTGAGTAACGACGCCGCAGGCTTCGCTTCACGCTACGGACCGCTCAGTCGCTCCCCAACAGGGCTTTCGACACTGGGCTTCGACCCGACCCGTTTCCAGACCGAGCCGCCAGTCTGCTACCGGGCCTCCTGGCAGCTACCCGGACCGGACTTCCACCGGCAAGCGACGACGAGCTTACGAACGAAGATCAACCACCTACACGATCAACCTCCACTCTGCTGGGCGCACGGAAAAGGCTCAATGAGCCATTCCGCGCAATGTTCTGATCACACGTGGTGATCATGTGGTGCGGTCGTGTTCGGTGTGGAGCAGGACGAGTGCGGCGGCCACGATCTT
>NZ_JBHUVA010000078.1:0-29231 GCF_042670805.1 Micromonospora sp. NPDC057141
CGGCGCAAGGCCCCGCCGCCCCTGGCCGGCCAGGGGCGGCGGGGCCTTGCGCCGCGCACGCCGTCCAACGACGACGGGGTGGTGGTACGCCCTGGTTTGCGGCGTCCCACCACCCCTGCTTGCACCCGGCCCTCGACGGGCCGGCGTCAAGCCGCCTCTGCGGCCTTCACCGCCGTCTCGGCCGCCTCGACCAGCGCGCCGAACGTGGTGCGGCCGGTCAGCACGTGCTCGGGAAGCCGGATCCCGAGCGCCTGTTCGATCTCGAACACGAGCTGCACGTGCGTCAGGGATCCCCACGACTCGACGTCTGCCGGCGTCGTATCGGCTCCCCAGATCGGCGGCTCCCCGACGACCCGGGTGAACGCCTCCGTGATCACGGCAATGACCGTATTCACCGTTGTACCGTCCTTTCGTCGGATCCCGCGCCGGCGATGTGCCGGGTCGCGAGCTTGTCCAGGGCGGTGAGCGGCAGGCTGTAGCGCTGCTCGCCGTCCACCACGCCCCGCGGGGCGAAACCGAGTTGCAGGTACAGGTCGGCGACCAGCACGTTGCGGTCGGTGGGCCGGTACCCGCCGACGAGCGTCGTGCAACCGGCCTCCGCGGCCGCCCGGCCCAGTTCCCGCAGCAGCAACCGTTCGGCGGTACGGCCGATCACCCGGCAGCTCAGCAGCAGCGTGTCGACCACCGCCTCGTCACCGCGCAGTTCGACGAAGCCGACGCCGACGATCCCATGGTCTGCGAGCCGGTCCCGCAGCGACAGCCACCGACAGACCCAGCGCGGGTCGGCGGCCAGCGCCGCGACCTCCTGCGCCGACCGCCGCCGGGTGGTGAGGTTGAACTGGTTGGTCTTCTGCAGCAGTTGCGCGACCCTCGGCAGCACCGTCTCGTCGACGGGCCGCACGACGGCCTCCATGACCAGGTCTTCGAGGAAGTCATCGAGCGACCCCGCACGCTCTCGCAGTTCCGCCGCGGCGCGCAGACCGGCGTACGAGGCGGTGCGCTGCCGGTCCGCCACGGTGAGCCGCCCCGGTTCGAGGGTGGGCCGGCCCGCGAGGGCGGCGACGTAGTCGGATGGGTTCACCGGCAGCTCGACCACGTCGACCTGGGGCAACGCCCGCCGGACCTCGAGACGCTCGGCGGGGTTGTCGTCGGCGAACGTCAGGCTCTCCAGGCCCAGCGACATGCGGGCGGCAACCTCGCGCAGCTGTTCGGACTTGGGCCGCCAGTCGGCCACCACGGCCGCCAGGTGCTCGGGGCGCAGGCGCATCCCCGGCACCTCGGCGATGGCCCGGTGCGCGAGGTCCGCGTCGTTCTTGGTCGCCACGGCGAGCGCGACCCCCCGCCGGTGCAGTGCCAGCAGATGCTCCTGGAACGCCGCGAACGCCTCGCCCCGCGGCGAGGCGTTCAGCGCCACGCCGTCAATGCCGTCCTCGCCGACGACGCCGTCCCAGAGCGTGTTGTCCAGGTCGACGACGACGCACCGGCGGCTGAGCCCCTGGTCAGCTGCGAGGGCCGCTGCGGTGACGCGGGCGAGGGCGGGCAGGGCGGCGAGCGACACGGCCTGCCGGGCGGCGTACCAGTAGCGGTCGTCGCGCCAGTCCCGCAGGCCGTGCTCGGCCGCGAGCCGTTCGCTGTCCACGATCACGACGTCGTCACCGGCCCGCAGCCGGGCATTGACCTGTCCGACGACCGCCGACGGGCTCTGCGGAAACCGGAGCGCGGCGGTGCCGTACGGGTCGTCGGCGGGCGGCGTGAACAGCAGCTGACACACCCCGATCCCGGCGGCTCGGGCCGCTTCCCACAGCCGGGTCCAGCGCTGAACGGCGCCGGCGATCACCTCGTCCGGTGCCCGGCGGGCGAGCTCGCCGAGGGCGAGGTCGTCGACGCTGGGCACGAGCAGCACGTAGTCCGGCGGCTCGCGCCGGGTCACGGAGCCGGCGTCGAACAGCTCCTGCTCGACCTGGCCGTACGGGGCCTGCGTCACCTCCAGACCGAGGTCCACGGCCAGCCCGGCGGCCGGCAGCAGCCTGGCCAGCAGGTCACTGGTCGACGTCGCCAGCACTCGCACACGTAGGGTGCGACGGATGAACCGCCGACCGGCCTCGGGGTCGCGGGCGAGTTCGACGGCCGCGCGATGCCAGACGCTCGGGTCGACTGTGGACCGAAGTGCGGCGACCAGCTCGGACACGTCCGGTGACCCGTCATGGCTCATGTCCCGCTCTTTCCGGCTCGAGGTACAGGATGTCGGATTCATGCTCCCGGCCACGTTCCCGGCCGACATCTCCGAAGCTGCGGACCTGCCCATCCATCGTGCACTGCACGCCGGCCCGATCCGGGCAGCAAGCAGGGAGAGGAGTGCGGCGGCCCCGGCGACATAGCCTCCGCCCATGACAGCCGCCAGCCTGTATCTCGATCTACTGAAGAAGGTCCTCACCGGCACCCTCGCCAGCGAGGAGCCCGACATCGACGATCCGCGCTTCCTGCCCGGCTTCATCCAGCACTACATAACCGGCGACGCATACACGATGGTGCCACGCGTACGCCTCGACAATGTCCAGACATGCATCGCCGAGATACTCGAGCAGGGAATCCCGGGCGACTTCATCGAAACCGGCGTCTGGCGCGGCGGTACGACCATCTTCATGCGCGGCATACTCAAGGCCTTCGGCGTCACCGACAGACGAGTGTGGGTCGCCGACTCGTTCCAGGGCCTGCCGGAGCCGGACGCCGGGCGGTTCCCGGCCGAGGCGGTCGCGCACGCCAGCGACACCATGACCCGCACCTACAGGCACTTCGCGGTGTCCCGCGCCGACGTGGAGGCGAACTTCCGCGCCTTCGGCCTGCTCGACGAGCAGGTGCGGTTCCTCGAGGGCTGGTTCGAGGACACACTGCCCGCCGCCCCCATCGAGCGCCTCGCCGTCATCCGCCTCGACGGCGACTACTACCAGTCGACAATGGACGCGCTCACCAGCCTGTACGACAAGCTGTCCCCCGGCGGCTACGTGGTGGTCGACGACTACGGCGAGGACCTGTGGACGTACTGCCGCCAGGCGGTCGACGACTTCCGCCGGGAACGCGGCCTGGCCGGCGAGCTGACCCGCGTCGATTCCAAGTGCTACTACTGGCGGCGCCCGCACTGAGCCGCGGTCGGCAAGCGGGCAATCCAGAGGATGTGACCAGTTCACGGGCGATGGAAGCATCCCCCATGGCACCGATCCCACCCCCGGGCCCGACGGCCGTCAGCTTCCGCATCCATCGACCAGAGGAGATATCCGTGACGATCACCGAGGTGTCGCGGCCCGCCGACCCGGCTCAGGACGTGGCGAAACTGGTGCCATTGCTGAAGTCGCATGCAGCGTGGGCCGACGAGCACCGCCGCCTGCACCCAGCGACCGTCGAGGCGCTCGCCGACGCCGGCGCGTTCCGGCTGCGGCTGCCCGCCCGCTACGGCGGTCTCGAGCCCGACACTCGCACGGTCATCGACACCATCGCCGAGATCGCGAAGGGTGACGGCTCCGCCGCCTGGGTGACCGGCGTCAACGCCATCACCACGTGGATGGCGAGCCTGCTGCCGGACGAGGTCCAGGACGAGATCTTCGCCGAGCCCGGCACCCGTCTCTGCGGCACGCTGAGCCCCACCGGCATGTGCATGCCCGTCGACGGCGGCGTCATGCTCACCGGCAAGTGGGGCTTCATCAGCGGCGCCCACCACAGCCAGTGGCAGATCATCGTCGCCGTGGCGCCGGGGCCCGGCGCCGGCTTCTGGCCGGTCATGACCGCCGTACCGCTGCGCGACCTGCAGATCGTCGACGACTGGCACACCACCGGCCTACGCGGCAGCGGCAGCATCAGCACCGTCGCCAACCAGGTTTTCGTCCCGGCCCAGCGGATCCTGCCGTTGCCGCTGGTCCTGGCCGAGCAGTACGCCTCAGCGACCAACGCGGCCTCGCCGGTCTACCGCACGCCGCTGCTGCCGACCGCGTCGGCGCTGTCGGTCGGCACGGCGATCGGGCTGGCCAGCGCCGCCCGGGACGAGTTCTTCGAGCGGCTGCCCGGCCGGAAGATCACGTACACCTCGTACGAGTACCAGCACGAGGCGCCGGTCACGCACCTCAAGGTCAGCGAGGCGGCGATGCTCATCGACGAGGCCACCGCGCACGCGCACCGGCTCGGCGACACCCTGGACGCCAAGGCCGTCGACGGCAGCCCGTGGACGGCCGGCGACCGGGCACTGGCCCGGGCCCGCATGGGCCGCGCCGTCGAATTGTCGAGGAACGCCGCCGACATCCTGAGCCTGGCCAGCGGCGGGTCGTCGGTCTACACCGATGTGCCCATCCGGCGCATCACCAACGACCTGCACGCCATCAACCTGCACTCACTCATGAACCCGGCCACCAACGCCGAGCTGCACGGCCGCGTCCTCTGCGGCATGCCGCCCAACACGCTCTACATCTGACCGGAGGTGAGCACCATGGCGGACATGGCCGGGCAGGTCGCGCTGGTGACCGGCGGGACCCGCGGCCTGGGCCTGGCGATCAGCAAGCGGTTGATGGCCCGCGGGGTCACGGTCGCGGCAGGCTACTCGACGAACGCCGAGGCGGCCAAGCGGTTCCTCGACGACCATGCCGAGCACGACGTCACGGTGCACCAGGGCGACATCGGCTCGGCCGAGGACTGCGCCCGGCTCGGCGCCGAGGTCCTTGAGCAGCACGGCCGCCTGAACATCCTGGTCAACAACGCCGCCATGACGCTGGACAAGACCATGCGGAACATGACTCCGGCCGAGTGGGACCAGGTCGTCCGGGTCAACCTGTCCGGCGCGTTCTACCTGACCCGCGCCGTGCTGCCGCAGATGCTCGAGCGGCGGTACGGACGGATCGTGAACATCTCCTCGATCATCGGCGAGACGGGCGCGTTCGGCCAGACCAACTACGCCGCCGCCAAGTCCGGGCTGTTCGGGCTGACCATGAGCCTCGCCCTGGAGGTCGCCCGCAAGAACGTCACGGTCAACACGGTGACCCCCGGGCTCATCATGACCGACATGACCGCGGCCGTACCGGCCCTGGCGATGGAGAAGATCCTCGCCCGGATCCCGGTCGGCCGGCCCGCCGAACCCGACGAGGTCGCACGGGTGGTGGAGTTCCTGGCCGACCCCGAGTCGGCCTACATCACCGGCCAGGTCTACGCCGTCAACGGCGGCATGCACATGTAGCGGGCCGGCCGTCAACCCGTCACCGCAGACAGGCGAGGGAACCGCATGAAACCATTCGTGATCAACCGGCACGGCCGACTGGTCATCCCGGCCAACTTCCACGTTGACCTGGACTTCTCTCTCCTGGACACGCTGGAGCGCTACACCGCGGTGATCGGACGGGACCTCGCGGCGAAGGCCCCGACCGGCACCGAACTGCTGGCCCGGATCGCCTCGGACGCCTATCCAGGGCGATTCGAACTGCTGCGCGACCTGGGCCAGCATCTCCTGTGGCTGAACCGCTACTCGATCACCATGTTCGACAAGCGCCCGACCCGATGGCGGGACCTGCCTAAACGGCGCGGCGACGTCTTCCTGCCGCTGGTGGCCCCCTGGCCGGACCGGGACCGCAAAGTCGACGCGGTCGAGCGCGCGTACCACCGGCTGCCGGCCGGCCGGGACGCCGAGGCCGAGGACCGGCTGTTCGCGCTGCTGTTCGACGTGTTCCGCACCAAGCTGCACAACGGCGCCGACCTGCCGGCGATAAAGCCGACGGTCGCCGAGTTCCGCAAGCAGCCGGACGCGCTGACGTTCGTCATCCACGGCTACGATCCGGACTTCCCCGTGTTCCGCGACGAGGACATCCTCGACGCGCACGAGGAGGTGCCGGAGCTGGAATCGCTGATGCGGTGGGCGATGGTGCTGCACAACCAGTACCCGTGGGCCCGCGCCGGCGTCGAGCTGCGCGGCCCGGACGAGATCGGCGACGACGACTTCGTGGTCGCCCTGCACCCCCGGAACCGGGACGTGACGGCGTTCATCGACCGGGTCCGGCGCGGCGGCACCGGCGGTCACGGTGCCCCCGCAGCGGCCGCCCCGGCACGACGCCCCGCCGGGGGGGTCGAGCCGGTCGCGCCCTACCAGCCGGTCCGGGTACGGCGGGACTGCCCCGTCCAGCCGGTCCTGGAATCCCTGGCGGTCGTGCGCGGCGAGCACATCATCGACAACGCCGACATCATCCGCAACGCGAGCCTGTCCTGGTCGCCGATGAGCGCCGACGACATCGCCGCGAAGACCGGGATTCGGCAGCGCCGCTACAGCAGCCGGTCGCCGGAGGAACTGGCGCTGCAGGCGGCGCTGGCCGCGGTGGCGAAGTCCGGCCGCCGGCCCGAGGAGATCGGCGCGGTCCTCGTGAGCACGAGCTCGAGCAGCCGGCTGGTCCCGCCGATGGCGTGCTGGCTCTCCGGCGAGCTCGGCCTGCTGCAGACGCATGCGTCGGTCGACTCGATCGCTGCCTGCGCCGGGCTGCCGTACGGGCTCGCCGGGGCCGTACGGCAGCTGCAGGAGGTCCGGCGGCCGGTCCTGCTGGTGTGCGTGGAGAAGTTCTCCGACAAGATCGGCAGCGTTCGGACCTCACGGATGATCTTCGGCGACGCCGCCGCCGCGATGGTCGTCGCCCCTGCCCCGGCCGGCGCCGTCGGCGACGTCGACGTCGTTCAGACGTACGCCAGCGGCCCGCACAACGAGGTCAACTCGATCGTCTGGCCCAACCCGGAGTTCGACGGCGATCTCACCATGTACGGCCCGGACGTCAAGTCGCTCGTACGCCGCTACCTGGTGCAGATGCTCGCGGAACTGCGCGCGGAGCCCGACCCGGACGCTCCGGGGCGCCCACTTCTGGACGGCGTCGGGCTCGTCGTGCCGCACCAGGCGAACAAGGCGATGTTCCTCGGCCTGGCCGGTGAGGCCGGGCTGGCCACCGACAACCTGTACTTCAACATCGAGAAGATGGGCAACGTGTCCTCGGCGAGCATCCCGATCGCGATCCACGACGCGATCCGCGAAGGCGTCATCACCCGCCCGACCCGGATCTTCGCCCCGGCGTTCGGGGCCGGTGCGGTCGGTGGCTACGTGGTCCTGCGCGTCGACCCGGCAATCGTCGCCGACGAGGTCGTGCTGGACGTCCGGCCACGCTGACGGCGCGCCCGCGCCACCGGACAACGCGCAACGGCGCACCCCCGGGGTGCGCCGTTGCGTCGTGTCGTGACCTCCGTGCGGCTCAGCCGGCCCGCCAGGACGGGCCGCGCCCGCCCAGTCGGATGACCCGATCCAGGAGCGGGACGCGGCTGGCACCCGCCACCACCGGCCCGAAGATCACCGAACGGGCGGCGGCCTGGTCCGGCTCGGCCATCGCGGTCAGATACTGCAGGATGGCGCCGAGCTCGTCCTCCGCAGGCGCATACGGCCGTTCGCACGACAGGGCGATGTCTCAGCTGTGCACCGTCAGCTCGGTCAGGCCGATCAGCCCGGCCAACTCGCCGGGCGCGATGCCGATGCCGCCGACGAGGTCGACCCGGGAGGAACTCAGCCGACCGGACGCCAGTCCGGGATCTCGACGCACTCCACGAGCGCGGCCGACCAGAAGAAGCCGGACCCGATGCCGACCAGCATGACCCGGTCACCGACCGAGAGCTGCCGCTGCTCGATCATCCACGCCAGGCCGTTGAACGGGTCGGCGGCGCCCACGTGGCCGGTGGTGCGGCCCAGGTCCCACGCCGTCTGGGCGACGTCGATGCCGAGCGACTTCACCAGGTCGACGAGCATGCTGAGACCGAAGTTGGGGAACACGAACCGGCTCACGTCGTCCATCGTCAACCCGGCCTCGTCCAGCAGCTCGTGCACCACCTCGACGTGGCCCCGGCCAAGCCGGGACGCCACCTCGCGCACGTCCCCCTTCTGCCGCAGGTACGACGCCTTCCGCGCGTGCATGTCGACCGCGCCCAGCGCCGCGGTGCTGAACAGCGTGAACTCGCTGTTGCCCCGGTACATCGGCTCCAGCGTGGTGTCTGCCACGGAGCTGGCCGAGACCAGCCGGGCGAACCCGTGGCCCCGCGCCAGGACCAGTGCGGCCGCGCCGTCGCCGAAGATGAAGCGCGGACCCTCGCTGCGCCAGCGGTCCAGGCCGGGCAGCGCGAACCGGTCGGCGGTCGTCACCATCGCGGCGCGACGGGACGGATCCGCGGTCAGATGGTTCGCCGCCAGTTGCAGGGCGGACACCGCCCCGGCGCTCTGCTGGTTGAGGTCGAGCGCCTGGGCCTTACGGTTCTCCTGCCCCAGCAGCTCCCGGTGCAGGTACGAGGAAGCCGTCCACAGGTCGAGGCCCTGGAACCAGGTGTACGCGTGCAGCAGCTGCGTCACGTCACCCGGGTCGACGCCCGAACGGTCCAGCGCGAGCCGCCCGGCCCGGACCGCCATCGCGGCCACGGTCTCGTCGTCGCCGGCCACGGTCGCGGACTCCCAGGCATACTCGTCCTGGACGCCCGGCGCGTAGCGGTGGTGCCCGATGGGCTCCCGTTCCGGCAACCAGCTGGCCACGCCAGCCACATAGATGTCGTTGTATCGCACTGAGTCTCCCGGTGATCTGCGCTGCTGCATCCGACAATGACACTCAGGCGGCCGGGGACCAGTCCGGAACCTCCACGCACTCCACGAGCGCGCTCGCCCAGTTGAACCCCGAACCGATGCCGACGAGCACGACACGGTCGCCGACCGCGAGCTCGCCCTGCTCGATGAGCCACATCAGGCCGTTGATCGGGTCTGCGGCCCCGACGTGACCGGTGGTACGGCCGAACTCCCACGCGGTCTGCGACACGTCGATGCCCAGCGGCTGCACCAGGTCGACGAGCATGCTCAGCCCGACGTTGGGGAAGACGAACCGGCGCACGTCGCCGAGCGTCAGCCCGGCCTCCTCGAGCAGGCCGTGCACCGCGTCCGCGTGCCCACGGTTCAGCCGGAAGATCACCTCGTCGAGCTCCATCACGTCACGGAACGCCTCCGAGCGCGCGTGCGCGTCGAACGGGCCGAGCGGCGCGAGACTGAAGAGCGTGAACTCGCTGTCGGACCGGTACATCGGCTCCAAGGCAGTGTCCGCGACCGATCTGACCGCGACGAGCCGGGCGAAGCCACGGGACCGGGACAGCACCACGGCCGCCGCGCCGTCGCCGAGGATGAACTCCGGACCCTCGGCGTGCCAGCGGTCCAGGCCCGGCAGCGCGAACCGGTCCGCCGTGGTGACCATCGCCGCGCTGCGGGACGGGTCGGCGATCAGGTGGTCCGCGGCGACCTGCAGCGCCGACACCCCGCCCGGGCACTGCTGGTTGAGGTCGAGCGCCTGCGCGATGCGGTTCTCCCCCAGCAGCGCATGGTGAACGTAGGAGGCGGCCGTCCACAGGTCCAAGCCCTGGAACCACGTGTGCGCGTGGATCAGCAGGGACACGTCGGCCGGGTCGACGCCTGAACGGTTCAGCGCGAGCTGCCCGGCCCGGACCGCCATCCCGACCACGGTCTCGTCGTCGCCGGCCACGGTCGCGGACTCCCAGGCGTATTCGTCCTGCTGTCCGGGCTCGTACCGGCCCTGCCCGATCGGCTCCCGCGCCGGGAGCCAGCTGGCCACTCCGGCCAGGTAGATGTCGTTGACCAGCACTGCATATCTCCCCGGTCGTCGCCGCCACTTGCTCAGCACACTGACATCTGGCGCGCTACCCCGGCATCTCACCGATTGCTTGCCGTCGATGGCGACCAGCGTCACCCGGCGGCCGGAGTGCGCACGCAGCAAGCAGCTCCGGCCCCGCGCGGTGGCTACGGTGGGCGGGCGGCTCGCGGGCCGCGAGCCGAGCACCGGATGAGGAGTGGGCCATGGACGAGCCGGAGCGCTGGTTGCGGCGGTGGTGGGAGCGGACGGACGACGCGCAGGTCACGTTGGTGTGCTTGCCGCACGCCGGTGGCTCGGCCTCGTCGTTCGTGCGGCTGGCGCGAGGGCTGCCGACGGCGATCGACACCGTCGCCGTGCAGTACCCGGGACGGCAGGACCGGCACGCGGAGCCGGCGGTGCCGTCCGTCGCCGCCCTGGCCGACCGGGTCGCCGAGGTGCTGGTGGAGCGGCCGTCACCGCTGCCCACGGTGCTGCTCGGGCACAGCATGGGTGCCGTCGTCGCCTACGAGGCGGCGCTGCGGCTGGCCGAGCGCGGCGCCGAACCGGCCGGGCTGATCGCCTCGGCCGCCCGCGCGCCGGTCCTCATGCGGCGCAACCGGACCGATCCCGCCGACGACCACGAGCTGCTGGAGGAGATGCGACAGCTCAGCGGCACGGAGGCCATGGTCTTCGAGGACGAGAAGCTGCTGCAGTTGGTACTGCCGCCGCTGCGCAACGACATGACCGCCATCGAGACCTACGTGGCGTCGACCGCCACCGTGAATTGCCCGATCGGCGTCTTCGTCGGTGACCGCGACCCGGTGGTGACGGTGGCGGAGGCCAGGCGCTGGTCGGAGGTGACCACCGGCGGTTCGCGGCTGCAGGTGTTCCCCGGCGGCCACTTCTACCTCACGGAGCCGGGCTCGACCGCCATCGGTGCGATCGCGCGGCGCGCCCTGTCGTTCGTCGCCGCGTCCAGCCCGCGATGAGGCGCCGCAACGGCCCGCCGTGACGTGGGTCTGTCCGTCACGGCGGGCCGTTGCGATGTCAAGCGTCGGTGCGTCAGCCGGCCTGCTCGTCGGCCCGGCCGGCCGGTGCGTACACCAGCTCCAGCACGCCGGAGGGGAACGCCGAGCTCTGCAGCAGCCGCAGGTTCAGCGGACGGCCCCGGTCGGTGAACAGCGCCGCACCGGTGCCGGCGGCCGCGGGGAGTACCCACAGCCGGTACTCGTCGACCAGGTCCAGCTCGATCAGTGACCGCACGAACGTGGTGCCGCCGTGGGCGAGGATCTCACCGCCGGGCTCGGCCTTGAGCTTCGCGATCTCCTCCGCCGTATCACCGCCGGCGATGCGCGTCACCGGCCAGTCGTCGGCGGCGGTCAGGGTGCGGGAGAACACGACCTTCGGGATGTCGTTCATCGGGTCGGCCGACGGGTGCTCGGCGCCGGGCCAGAACTGGGCCATGCCCTCGTAGGTGTTCCGGCCCATGATGTGGGTGCCGGCCTGTCGCAGGCGGTTGACGAAGTGTTCCTCCTGTTCGGGGTCGTCAATGCTCATCATGACGTCACGGAGTCCGTTCTCTGCGTCACAGCTGTAGCCGTCGAGCGACACGTAGAACTGCAGGACCACTCGCCGCATCCGGTGCCCTCCATCCCTTGCCGCCTACGCCGGGTCGGTCCCCGGCGCGGTCTGGCGCCATTGTGGGAACTCGCGCAGTTTCCCCAGGAGTTTCTACCAAGGACGGCGATGGTAATCCAGTTTCCGGCCGGTGTTGCCGGCCGGGCCGGCGCTGCGCATCCACAGCGGCGGCATAAATTCTTCGAGAACATCTCGGGCTACCCGTTGCTTTGTGGCGCACCGCTCGTTGACCCATGGCCGCCGTCCAGCCCGCGCCCGACGGACGGGCAGCGACGTTTGACAAGAACAATTCGCCAGTTCAGGGTGATCCCTTGTAAAGACCGAGACCTCCTGTGTCCGGAGCGCCTCGACCAGGCAGAGACGCTGCTCGCACCGCAGCGCAACGAGATCATGCGGCAGGTAGGGCAATGAGCACGTTGAGAAAGCGCATCCGCATCACCGCGCCGCCCCGAGCGGTACACCAGGCGCTGACCGACCGCGCCGCGCTGCGGGTCTGGCTCGCCGAGCACGCCGAGGTGGAGCTGCCCCACCGCTACGAGTTCTGGGGTCGCTTCACCCCGTCCGGCGAGGCGCCGCGCCAGCGGCTGCGCCACGTCGACGACAGCTCGCTGCGCTTCGACTGGGACCTCGACGGCGTGACCACCACCGTCGACATCGGGCTGGCGGCCGAGACCGGGCCGGCGCCGGAGGGGGCGGCGACCCTGCTGACGCTCACCCAGACCGGCATCCCCGGCTGGCCCGAGGTGCTGACGGAGCCGGGCGACCGCAGTCTGATGCACACCTACTGGGCCCTCGCCCTGGCCAACCTGGTCGACTACGCCGAAGGGCGGGACCCCGTCGTGCGCTGCGACTTCACCAGCGCCGAACTGCGGGGCGAGGTGCTGATCGACGCCGACCGGCTCGCGGTCTACGAGTCGCTGACCGAGCCGGAGCAGTTCTCCCGGTGGGCCGGCGTGAAGGTCGACGTGGAGCTGCACGAGGGCGGCCGCTGGGCGATGGGCGGCTTCGACGCGAACCCCGACCCGGCACGCGTCACCGCGCTCCGGCCGGGCCGTTCCATGTCGGTCGACTGGCACGACATGGTCCAATCCTGGGAGCTGTCCGACTCGGGCGGACGCACCCGGCTGACGTTCGTCCAGAGCGGGTTCGACCAGTCCGCGCCGCCGTTCGACGGCTGGCTCGGCTGGCTCGGCGGCCTGGTGGAGCTGCGCCGCTTCCACGAGCTCAAGCGGTGGCGCCCCATGTGGGTGGAGCAGCACCTCGAGGGCATCCCGGACGGGCTGTTCACGAACACCTGATGGTCACCCGGCCCGCGCCGCAGGGCGCCGCATCCGATCCGGCGCCCTGCGGCGATCCGTGGGT
This sequence comes from Micromonospora sp. NPDC057141, assembly GCF_042670805.1. NCBI lineage: Bacteria > Bacillati > Actinomycetota > Actinomycetes > Micromonosporales > Micromonosporaceae > Micromonospora > Micromonospora sp. NPDC057141. The sequence goes on from NZ_JBHUVA010000078.1 coordinate 12,663, forward strand.
GCGGATCGCTAGCGCGCTCCGGCCCGCACGGCGGTCACGGTCCGGTCCAGCAACTCCGTCCCGACGTCGATGACGGGCAGGTCGCAGCCAGCGACGACGAGCTGCTTGATGGCGGTGAAGTGCGTGCAGGCGAGCACGACGGCCTCCAGGCCCAGCCGCTCGGCCTGCCGCAGCGTGACCGGCAGGTGTGAGGCCGCGAACGCCGCCTCCGGGTCACCGCTCTCGATACCCCGGACCAGCGCCGGGTCCGACACCCCGAGCATTCGGTGACCCGGGTTGACGCGCCGCGCGGTGCGCTCGACCCCCAGCAGCGCGTGGGCGTTGCCGGTCAGCACCAGCGACGAGCCCAGCCGGGGCAACAGCTCCCGGTACACGGTCAGCGGCGAGACCACCGGGATCGCGGTGTCGTCGTGGCCCACGACCGAGGACAGCGAGTTGCAGAAGACCATCGCGAGCCCGACCCGCTGTCCACGCAGCAGGTCGAGCAGGTCGTGGAACGACGCCTCGAGCCCGCGCGGATCGCGGTCCTGCAGGCCGTCCTGCTCGTCGGGCGACCTGGCCGTGGCGTACGGCAGCGCCGCCACGCCCGCGGCCCGCAACAGGTCGGCGCCGAGCCCGGAATCGTAGGGCGTGCCGGCGATGACGGCTACCTCGCAGCGTTCGTCAGCCATTGCAGTCACATCCTTTGCTTGTCGGCGGACCGTCCGGGCCACGGCAGCCTCGCCAGCCGGTCGGCGGCGTCGGCCAGCACCGCGTCCGGCAGTGCGAAGCTCGCCCGGACGTACGGACGGTCGGGCGGGTTCAGGTAGAAGGTCTCGCCCGGTACCGTGGCGATGCCGCCGCCCCGCAGGAGGAGTTCGGCCGCTTCCACGCCGCTCGCCGCGCCCAACCGTGAGCAGTCGACCAGCAGGAACCAGGAGCCCTCAGGTTCGTTGGGGGCCAGGCCCGCGGCCCGGAAGCCGTCAATCAGCAGGCGCCGCTTGGCGGCGTACCGGCCGCGCAGCTCGCTGTAGTACTCCTCGCCCACCGTCAACGCCTTCGCGCCGATCTCCTGCAGCGGGGTGGGTGCGCATCCGACGAGCGCGTCGGCGGCGACCTTGACCGGGCCGATCAGCGGTTCCGGGCCACAGACGTACCCCAGCCGCCACCCCGGCAGGCTGAAGGTCGGCGACAGCGCCGATATCGTCAGGGTCCGGTTGCCGAGCCCACCCACGGCCGCCGGGGCGACGTGCGCAGCGGCGCCGAAGGCGATGTCGGAGAACACCTCGTCGCTGATGACCACGAGGTCGTGCTCGTCGGCGACGGCGGACACGATCCGCAGTTCGGCCTCGGTGTACCGCCGGCCGCTCGGGTTGCCCGGCGTGCACAGGATCATCGCCCGCGTCCGGCCCGTGACGGCCGCGCGCAGCGACTTCTCGGTGATCTCGAAGCGCGGCCCGGTGAGCCGGACCGGCTCGGGGCGCAGATTGAGCGTCTCGAGCGCGGTGCGGTACCGGTCGTCGAACGGTTCGAGCAGCAGGACTCCTTCTCCTGCGTTCAGCATGGCCATGAGCGCCGCGATCAGCGCACCGGTCGCACCGACCGTGGTGACGACCCCGGTCGCCGGGTCGACGCTGAGGTTGCTGTGCCGCCGCAGCTTGTCGGCGACGGCCGCGCGGAAGACCGGCAGGCCCTCGGCGGGGCTGTAGGAGTGGCCGAGCTCGCCGAAGCGGCGCGCGCCCTCGGCCAGCACCGCCGCCGGCGGGGGCAGCTGGCCGCGCCCCTGCCGGAGATCGACGACACCGACGCCGGTCCCGGCGGTCGGGCCTGGTGTACTCGTGGCCTTGGCCATGGTCAGTCTCCGATCCGGGCAGCCCCGCGCGCCGGTCGATGCGGTCACAACCGGCGCCGGCCGCGCCGAGCTCCACGATCGTCATTGCCGCCGATCGATGTCATCTCCGACGATGCTACGCGGTCACCGGAACGCACGTTTCAAGACGCCACCGTTCTGGCCGGCGCGCATGCTGAGCCGATGAGCAATCCGGGCGTCGCGGCCACACTCTGCGCATACGCGATGTGTGCGCATGCAGGAAGGCGAATCCGCCCATCCGGCGAGTGAGAATTCGATATCGGGACCGAGCGCGCGCGCCGAAATTCTTGATTTCGGCCGGTGGCGGCACGCCAAGCACGATCTGAACCGAAAGGTGCGGCGAGGCTTCACATGACACGAGAATCGCGGCCGAAGACACGCGGCGCCGCCGCCGTCATCTGCGGAATAGGATATTGGCTACCGCCACTCGTCGTGACCAATGCGGAGCTGTGCGCCCGGCTCGACACCTCCGAGGAGTGGATCACGAGCCGTACGGGCATCTCGACGCGGCGGAGGGTGACGCCGGACATCACCACGGCGGACCTGGCGACGGCCGCGACGGAGCGAGCACTCAAGTCGGCCGGCGGCGGCGACGTCCAGGCCCTGGTCCTCGCCACGACGACGCCCGATCGACGGTGCCCGGCGACGGCACCCGAGGTCGCGGCCCGGCTCGATCTCGGCAGCATCGCGGCCTTCGACGTCTCGGCGGTCTGCTCAGGCTTCCTCTACGCGCTGGCCACCGGGGCGGGTCTGCTCGCCGCCGGCCTCGCGGAGCGGGTCGTGGTGGTCGCCGCCGAGTCCTTCTCCGTCCTGCTCGACCCGGACGACCGCACGACCATGCCCATCTTCGGCGACGGAGGCGGCGCGGTCGTGCTGCGGCAGGGCTCGCCCGACGAGCCCGGCGCGGTCGGCGACATCGTGCTCGGCAGCGACGGCGCGCGCAGCGACATGATCCGGGTTGGCGCCGCTGGCCGGCGCGGCGCACTCGAGCACCGGCCGGGTTCGGGCGTGACGCAGTACTTCCAGATGGCCGGGCGAGAGGTCTTCCGGCACGCGGTGGAGCGGATGAGCGCGGCGGCGACCGCCGCGATGGCATCCGCCGGGTGGAGCATCGAGGACGTCGACCGCTTCTACGCCCACCAGGCCAACGCCCGCATCACCTCGGCTGTCGGCCACGAACTGGGCATCCCCGCCGACCGGCTGGCCGGGAACATCCGGGACGTCGGCAACACCGCCGCCGCGTCGCTGCCGATTCTCCTCGCGCAGACGGCCGCCAGCGGATTCCTGATGCCCCACCACCGGGTCCTGATGTCCGCGTTCGGCGGAGGACTGACCTGGGGGGCGACCACCGTGATCTGGCCGGAGATCGAAATCGTCACCGAATAGGCGGCGAAACGGCGCGCGGGCCTCGTGCGCCTGCTGCAGCAGCAACCGAAAAGGCTCATCGCCGACCACAGGAACAGGAGTGCCGAAGCCATGAGGAATGAGACGGACGCCTTCAGGGAGATGACCGTCGACTATGTCGAGTGGTACGTGGACGACATCGAACGCGTGCTCACCTGGCTCGTCGACGGCTACGGTTTCACCGTGCGCGCGACGTCGGCGCCGAACAGCGCGCCGACCCGCTCGGTCAACGTCGGCCAGGGCGGCATCGAACTGCTGCTCACGGAATCCAGCGACGAGGAGCATCCCGCGCGCATCTACGCGCAGCGGCACGGCGATGGCATCGCCGACATCGGCATCCGCGTGCCGGACGCCGCCGCAGCCTTCGCCGAGGCCGTGCGGCGCGGCGCGCGCCCGCTCACCGCCCCGGTCACGAGGGGTTCGGTGACCACCGCGACGATCGACGCGTTCGGCGACGTGACGCACACGTTCGTGCAGCGACCGGACGACGCGGTCGTCGCCGACGTGCGCGGCCTCACCCCGGTGCCGGACGACGGTGGGGATGGCGCCTCGGCGACCGGGCTGCGCCGGCTGGACCATCTCGCGGTCTGTGTGGAGCCCGGCCGGCTCGACAGCACCGCCGAGCACTACCAGCGGGTGCTGGGCTTCGACGTCACCCTCACCGAGCGGATCGTGACCGGCAACCAGGCGATGCTCATCAAGGTGGTGCAGAGCGCGTCGCGCGCCGTCACGCTCACCCTGGTCGAGGCGGACGCCCATCTCGGTTCCGGTCAGATCGACGAGTTCCTCAAGAACCACGACGGGGCCGGCGTGCAGCACATGGCCTTCAGCACCACCGACATCCTGGAAACGGTCGACCGCCTGCGCGACCGCGGCGTCCAGCTGCTGTCGACGCCGGCCGCCTACTACACCGCGCTCGCCAACCGGGTGCACCCGAAGCGTCACCCCGTCGAGCAGCTGCGGGACCTGAACATCCTGGTGGACGAGGACCACGACGGCCAGCTCTACCAGATCTTCGCCAGGTCCGTACACCCGCGGAGGACCATTTTTCTGGAGATCATCGAGCGCGCCGGCGCGACCACGTTCGGCAGCTCGAACATCAAACACCTGTACAACAGCGTCGAAGCGCAGCGCGTCCGGTTCGCCGACTGACAGCCCGCAGCCGGAAGGGCGGCCGTCGCAACGACGGCCGCCCTTCGTGTGCCGGTGACCGCCGGAACCGGTCGGAGCCGGGCACCACCGCCGGCCGGACGTCACACCTTGACGCCCCGTTGCCTCATGAGCTCGGCGATGTCCGCCACCGTGTCGAGTTCGAGCAGCTCCTCGTCGGTGATGTGGATGCCGTACCGCTTGCGCAAGGCCAGGGACAGCTCGACGACGGCCAGCGAATCGATGCCCACGTCCTCCCGGCTCGCGTCGGGGTACACGTCGTCGGCGTCCAGGAGCAGGTTCTCCGCCATGATCGTCTTCAGGATCTCGTACATTGCGCCCCTCCGGGGGTGGTAGCTGGATGCCTACGCGTCATGGATGTCGAGCTCAGGCCAGGTCAGCGTGGTGGCCCCCCAGGTGAGGCCGCCACCGAACGCGGTGAGCAGCACCCGCTGGCCCGGCCGCAGGGTTCCGGCCAGCGCCGCCTGGGCCAGCAGGACCGGAATCGAGGCGGCGGCGGTGTTGCCGACCTCGGCGACGTTCTGCAACACCACGTCCCGGTGCAGGCCCAGCAGCTCGACCAGCGTGGCGCTGATCCGCGCGTTCGCCTGGTGGGCGATCAACCGGTCGATGTCGCCGAGCCGCCAGCCGGCTGCGGCCAGCGCATCGGTCGCCGCCTCGGCCATCCGGCGGGTCGACTGGCAGTACACCTCGCGGCCCTGCATCTGGAAGTACTGCGAGTCGCCGGCCGGCGGCCCCCACATCGGGTGCCGGGAGCCGCCGGCCTGCACGAGGATGAGTTCGCTGCGGTCGCCGTCGCTGCCGAGCACCAGCGGACCGATGGCGCCCGGCTCGCCGACCGCGCCGCGGCGCAGCACGACGGCGCCGGCCCCGTCACCGAACAACGGCTGGGTCGTCCGGTCGTCCGGGTTGAGCAGGGTGGAGAAGGCGTCCGCAGCGATCAGCAGGACCCGCTCGGCCACGCCGGCGGCGATGAAGCCGGCCGCGGTCGCCAGGCCGTAGAGGAACCCGGAGCACACGGCGGAGACGTCGAGGGCCGCCACGCCGCCGAGGCCGAGGCGCGCCGCGACCTCGGGGGCGGTGGCCGGGCAACGGTAGTCCGGGGTCGTGGTCGCCAGGACGACGGCGTCGACGGGGCCGCCGCCCGCGGACTTGAGGGCGGCCTTGCCCGCCTCGACGGCGAGGTCGGAAGTCGCCTCGCCCGGCCCGACCCAGCGGCGGCGGGAGATCCCGGTCCGCTGCACGATCCACTCCTCGGACGTGTCGAGCCGGGTGCACAGCTCCGCGTTGGTGACGACGCGGGCCGGCAGCCAGTGCCCGAGGCCGCAGATCACCGCGGCCCCGGCCTCGGCGCTCGTCACGACCGGCTCCCGCCCTGGGCCTCGCGCAGGGCCATCGCCACGTCCAGGATGAGGTCCTCCTGGCCCGCGACCACCTGGCGGCGGCCGAGCTCGAAGAACACGTCCCGCGGGTCGACGCCCTCCCGGGCGGCGATGTCCAGCACCGGCGTCTTGAACCCGGAGAACACCCCGGCCAGGCCGCTGACGATGGACAGCGAGTCGACGGCCGGCGGCTTCGGCATCAGCACCCGCTCAGCGAGGTCGGCGGCGTCCAGCAGCTTGTACAGGTCGACGCCGGTACGGTAGCCGACCCGCTCCAGCACCGGGACGAGGACCTCCAGCTGGGTGTTGCCGGCGCCGGCGCCGAAGCCCCGGGCGCACGCGTCGATGATGGCGGCGCCCGCGTCGGCGGCCGCGATGGAGTTCGCGACGGCCATGCCGAGGTTGTTGTGCCCGTGGAACATCACCGGCACGTCGACGGCGGAGCGGATGGTCTGGATGCGTTCGGTGACGTCGGCCGGGAGGTAGTGCCCGGCGGAGTCCATGATGCCCACGCCGGTGGCCCCGAACCCGACGAGCATCGCGCACTCCTCGGCGAGCCGCTCCGGCTTGGCCATGTGGCTCATGAGGAGCACCGCGTGCGCCTCGACGCCCTCGTCGCGCAGGAAGCCGAGGTGGCGTTCGGCGAGGGTGCCCTCGGTGCAGTGGGTGCCGATGCGCACCAGATCGGCCCCGTGCACGATGGCGTTCTTGATGTCGTCGGTGGTGCCCCAGCCCGGGAGCAGGAAGACCGCCAGCTGGCTGTCGGTCAGCGCTTCGCGGGTGATCGACAGCATCTCGTCGTCGCTGAGCCGGGCCCGTCCGACCTGCAGCGAGGAGGCGCCCAGCCCGTTGCCGTGGCCGACCTCGACCACGGGGATGCGCGCGGCGTTGGCGGCCTCCGCATACGCCCGCAGCTGCCCGGCGTCGAGGTTGTGCCGCACGGCGTGGTGGCCGTCGCGCAGGCTCGGGTCGTGAATCTGGATCGGCTTGCCCTGGACGACGTCCTGGCCGGTTGTCTCGCTCATGAATGCTCCACGCCTGCCATCGAAAGCCGGTCCGCCGCGTAGTGCTCCGCGACCCGGATCGCGGCGGAGTTGATGATGTCGAGGTTGCCGGCGAACCGCGGGATCTGGTCGCCGGACGAGGTGACCTCCACCGCGACGAAGCCCTGGCCGTCGTTCACGGTGCACGCCTTGACCTCGTAGCCGCCCGCGAAGGCCCGGATCCCGTCGGCGGCACCCGTCACCGCCTCGCGCAGCGACTCGGTGGTGAGGTTGCGGCCCAGCAGTGCCATCGAGACCCGGAAGGTCGGCGACGGCTTGGCCGGGCTGATGTTGACCAGGGCCTTGACGTCCCTGACGCCGGTGAAGGTCCGGACCGCCTCCGCCGTGGTGTCCACGTACTCATCGAGGTTGACCCGCGTCCCGTGGCCGATGCTCAAGGTGGCCGCCGTTGTCACGACCTCGATGTACTCGATGTCGTGCGTCTTCGCGATCGCGTGCAGGATCGGCACCGACGTCTGCCCGCCGCAGCTGACCATGCTGAGGTCCCGGTACGACCCGATGTCCGCCCGGTTGACGGTGGGGAAGACCATCTGCCCGACACGGCTGGGCGTCAGGTCGACGAGCAGGGTGCCGAAGGGCAGCAGCTTCTCGGCGTGCTCGGCGTGGTAGGCCGCGCTCGTGGCGTCGAAGACCACGTCGAACGGCCGATCGCTCTCGACCAGGGACTGGATGCCGTCGGCCGCGACCGGTACGCCGAGCCGCGCCACCTGCCGCAGGCCTTTGGTGGCCTCGTCCCGGCCCACGACCAGCCGCATGTCGAGATGGTCCGAGCGTATGACCTTCGTTACCAGGTCGACGCCGATGAGGCCGGCGCCGAGCACCGCCACGGAGAGCCGGCCGGCCGCCTTCCGGGAGTCGTGGTGGTTCATCCGTCACTCCTGACGCTTCGGGCTGTACATGACCGCAGCAGCGGTTGGGCGGTTCGGGAAACACGGGTCGCGTTCACCGGGCGTCCCGGCCGTCCGGTCGGGCGCCCGTCTTGTAGGCCAGCGTGAGGCCGTCGAAGACAGGCAGCATGCTCAGTTCGACTCGCTTGTCGTGGCGCAGTGCGGAGTTCAGCGCGCGCATCGCGTCGATCTCCGGATCGCTCTCGCCCGGCCGGGCCACGTTGCCGGTCAGGAGCACGTTGTCGATGACCATGAGGCCGCCCGGCCGGAGCAGCTCGAGGCAGCGCTCGAAGTACAGGGGGTAGTTCTCCTTGTCGGCGTCGATGAACGCGAAGTCCACCGTGCCGGCCCGGCCGTCGGCCAGCAGCGCGTCCAGGGTCTGGATCGCGGGACGCAGTTCGAGCTGGATGCGGTCGGCGACGCCGGCCCGTTCCCAGAACGGACGCCCGATGGCGGCCCACTCCTCGTTGTAGTCGCAGGCGATGACCCGGCCGCCGGGCGGGAGCACGCGGGCCATGGCCAGCGTGCTGTACCCGGTGAACACGCCCAGCTCCAGGACGGTGGTGGCGGACGTCAGGCCGACGAGGAAGCCGAGCAGCTGCCCCTGTTCCGGTGCCACCGCCATCCGGTGCTCGAACACCTGCGAGACCGTGGCCATCCGCAGCTCACGCGCGATGTCATCCTCGCGCAGCGACACATCCATCACGTACTGCTGGATCTCTTCGTCCAGCGTCAGGTGCACGAGCACCGGTTCTCCTCGCGGGTCGGCGATGCGGTCGCGTCAGGCGACGGCGTCGCGAGGCGTGTTCTGGTACGCCGCCAGCCGCCACTCGCCGTCGCGCCGCACGACCGTCCACGAGGCGCGGATGGCCTGCTTGTCCGACACCTCGGTCTCACCGGGCTCCAGGACGCCGCCGGCGGTCAGCAGCACGCCCGCGTCCGGGCCGAGGAAGCGGCTGCCGACAGGCCGGCCGGTCACCTGGGTGCCGCGGTACTGGTTCTGGAACGCATCGGTGAAGTAGTCCAGGATTTTCGTCCGGCTGTCGCAGTACGTGCCAGCGAGGATCATCGTGCCGTCCTCGACGAAGAGGTTCGCGATCGTCTCGGCGTCGCCGTGCGCCCAGGCGGCGATCATGCGCTGGGTGAGGGCGGCGATGGCGGCCATGTCGGCCTGCGTGGGCTGGGCGATGGTCGACGTCATGTCGTGCTCGCTTCCGGCTAGATGTACAGGGTGTTGGGTTCGAGCCCGCACAGGGCGCGGCCGTACAGTTCGAAGTTCGTGTTCGGGTGCATCAGCGCGTGCAGGTTGATCGCCTGGATGTCACGGGCGAAGCGCTGCACCGGTACGTCGAGATACATCGACGACCCGCCGCTGGCGCCGGCGAGGATGTCGACCGCCTCGCGCGCCAGCCCGCACACCGCGCCCATGTCCGCGCGGGCCCGCGCCCGCTCGTCGAGCTTCCACTCCGAGCCCTCGACGCCCTTGGCGTCGACGAGGTCGGCGAGCCGATGCGCGTGGAACTGCGCCTGGTCGACCTTGAGCGTCGCCTGGGCGACCTGCAGGTGGGTCAGCGGCGCGTCACGCTGGCTGTCGTACCCGGTGTAGGTGATCTTCCGGCCGGGGAGGCGCTTGAGGAATACGTCGCGGGCGCCGCTGGCGATGCCGAGCGCGGTACCGACCGACGATGCCGACGCGACCGGCAGCAGCGGCGCCCGGTATATCTCGGCCTCGGCGTTGCGCTTCGACGCCGACCGGCCCTGCAGGATCGCCGGCAACGGCAGGACGCGGGCGTCCGGGACGAACAGGTCCTTCGCCACCGTGCTCACACTGCCCGAGCCGCACAGGCCGCCGGTCGCCCAGTCGTCCACGATGTGCAGATCCGACATCGGCACCAGCGCCACCACCGGATACGGGTCCCCGTCGTCCGGGACCAGCACGGAGATGGTGATCTGCCAGTGACTGTGCAGGGCACCGCTGATGAAGCCCCACTTGCCGTTCAGCACCACGCCGCCCTTGGCCGGCTTCGCGAACGCCGTCGGGCTCAGCGTCCCGCACACCCGCACGTCGGGTGTCGCGAACACCTCGTCCTGCACCTCGTCCGGGAACAGGCACGCCATCCAGCCGGGAATCCACGACACGGACGCCACCCACGACGACGACCCGTCCGCCCGCCCCAGCTGCGTCGCCACCTCGACCAGCGTCCGGGTGTCCGCCTCGAAGCCGCCGTACCGCTTCGGCACCCGCAGCCGGAAAACCCCCGCCGCCGCCAGTGCCTCCACTGTCTCGTCGTGCAACCGCCGATGCCGCTCCTGCCACACCGCGTGACGACGCAGCACGGGACCTACCTCGACCGCACGGCGTACCAACTGCTCCCGCGTCGCAACCTCGGTCACCACCGGCGTCCTCCCAGTCGAATTCAGCAATCGTCACCGGGAGCCGCAGCACCCGATCAGCAACCATGCTCGCGGCAACACGCGCCGGGCCTCATCTCCGACGTTGCGAGAGCGGGCCGGGCCGGGCCGAGCAACGACGAAGGTGAGCCCGACCTGGGTCGCGAGCAGCATGTTGCAGAGCATGCGCGCCCGATCGCATGAGGAGTGCGACGCACGTTCGGGAAGTGCCGAGCCAGATGGAGAATGGCATGACAGCATGTTCGATTCCCGCCCGGTTTGCCGAGCAGGTCGCGCGGACGCCGAAGTCCGCAGCCGTGTCCGATGCCGCGAGCGGGGTTGACCTGACGTACGAGGAGCTCGATCAGCGGGCCAACCAGCTGGCCCATCACCTCATCGGGCGCGGGGTCGGTCCGGAGGACCGGGTCGGGGTACTGATGGAGCGGTCCGCCGATCTGGTGGTGGCGCTCCTGGCGATCCTCAAGGCCGGCGGGTCGTACCTGCCGGTCCACGAGGCCGACCCGGCCGACCGGCGGCAGTGGATCGTGGACAACGCGGGGCCGGTGGTGCTGCTGGTCGACGACGCGACCCGCGCAGCCGGTGTGCCCGGGGGCGTGCCGGTCGTCTCGGTGACCGACTCGGAGGTCGTCGCCGAGCCGGCCACCGACCCGGGCGTGCGCATCCACCCGGGTCAGCTGGCGTACGTCATCCACACGTCCGGATCCACCGGTCAGCCCAAGGGTGTCATGGTGACCCAGCAGGAGCTGGTGCGGCTGCTCAGCGACCCGCAGTGGGTGTTCGAGCGGCACGAGCGGGTGCTGCTGTTGGCGCCGTACGCCTTCGACGTGTCTTCGTACGAGATCTGGATGCCGCTGCTGCACGGCGGCCAGGTCGTCGTCGCGCCGCCCGGGCGGATCGAGCCTGCGTCGCTGCGCGAGCTGATCACCCGGTACCGCATCACCGGCCTGCACCTGACGGCCGGACTGTTCCGGGTCCTCGCCGAGGAGGCCCCGCAGACGCTGAGCGGCCTGCGCGAGGTCCTCACTGGCGGTGACGTGATCGCGCCGACGGCGGTGCGTCAGGTGCTCGAGGCCTGCCCCGGCCTGGTGATCCGCGCGATGTACGGCGCGACGGAGGGTTCGGTGTTCTCCACGCACCACGTGCTGACCGGCGGCGCGGAGGTCGGCAAGGTCGTGCCGATCGGCGACGCACTGACCGGCATCACGATCCACATCCTCGACGAGCGGCTCGCGTCCGCGCCGGCCGGTGACGTCGGCGAGATCTACCTCGCCGGTGAGGGCGTCGCCCGCGGCTACCTCGACCAGCCGGCCCTGACCGCCTCGCGGTTCGTGGCCGACCCGCACGGGCCGGCCGGGTCCCGCATGTACCGCACGGGTGACATGGCCCGCCGCACCGCCGGGGGCGTGATCGAGTTCGCCGGCCGGGAGGACAGCCAGGTGAAGATCCTCGGCTTTCTCGTCGACCTGGCCGAGGTGGAGGCGGCGCTGGCCGGCTACCCGGGCCTGGCCCAGTTCGTCGTCCTGGCGCACGAGCGCGAGGACGGCAACAAGCAACTGGTCGGCTACGTGGTGCCGGAGGCCGGCGGGCTCGACCTGGCCGCGCTGCGCGCGCACGCCAAGACCAAGCTGCCCGGGTACATGACGCCGTCGGTGTTCGTCCGGCTCGACGCGCTGCCGCTGACCGCGAACGGCAAGCTGGACCGCGCGGCGATGCCGGAGCCGGACTTCGAGCAGGTGCTCGCCTCACGCGCGCCGCAGACCCAGCTGGAGCACATGTTGTGCGAGCTGTTCAGCACGCTGCTGGAGGTACCCGACGTCGGCATCGACGACAGCTTCTTCGAGCTCGGTGGCCAGTCGCTGCAGGCGATGCGGCTGTGCAGCCGAATCGGGGCGGCCGTCGGCGTAGGGGTCTCGATGAACACGCTGTTCGACTCTCCGACCGTCGCTCAGCTGACGGCGTACATCGACGCCCGGCGCGGCCCGAAGCAGGAGCCGGTGGCCACCCGATGAGTGGGCAGACCCGGCCGCTGACCGGCGCCGAGTACCTCGAGAGCATCCGCGACGACCGGGAGATCTACTTACATGGCGAGCGGGTCGCCGACGTCACCACGCATCCGGCGTTTCGCAACCCCGCGCGGATGATCGCACGGCTCTACGACGCGCTGCACGATCCGGAGCATCACGACGTGCTGACCACCGCCACCGACGCCGGCGGTCCGGGCGGTTACACGCACCGCTTCTTCACCACCCCGCACACCGCCGCCGACCTGGTCGGCGACCAGCGGGCCATCGCGGCGTGGTCCCGCCTGACCTACGGCTGGATGGGGCGCAGCCCCGACTACAAGGCGTCGCTGCTGGGCACGCTCGGCGCCAACGCCGCCTTCTACAACCCGTTCGCCGACAACGCGCGGCGGTGGTACCGGGAGTCGCAGGAGAAGGTCCTGTACTGGAACCACGCGATCGTGCATCCACCCGTGGATCGGCACCGGCCCCCGGACCAGGTCGGCGACGTCTTCGTGCACGTCGAGCGGGAGACCGACAGCGGCGTGATCGTGAGCGGCGCGAAGGTGGTCGCCACCAACTCCGCGCTGACGCACTACAACTTCATCGCCCACACCGGCCTGCCGATCAAGGATCGCAAGTTCGCGATCGTGGCGACGGTGCCGATGGACGCGGCGGGGCTGAAGCTGATCTGCCGCCAGTCGTACGCCGCCGCAGCCGAGCGGACCGGCAGCCCGTTCGACTATCCGCTGTCGTCGCGTATGGACGAGAACGACTCCATCCTGGTGCTCGACAAGGTCCTGATTCCGTGGGAGAACGTCTTCATCTACGGCGACGTCGACAAGGTCGGCATGTTCGGCGGGCACTCGGGCTTCGTCGAGCGGGCGATGTTCCACGGCTGCACGCGGCTCGCGGTGAAGCTCGAGTTCATGGCCGGGCTGCTGGCCAAGGCCCTGGACATCACCGGCGCCGGCGACTTCCACGGCGTGCAGACCCGGCTCGGCGAGGTCCTCGCCTGGCGGAACCTGTTCTGGGGGCTGTCCGACGCGGCGGCGCGCAACCCGGTTCCGTGGCGCGACGGCGCGGTGCTGCCGAACCCGGACTACTGCATGGCGTACCGCTGGTTCTCCCAGGTCGGCTACGCCCGGGTCCGGGAGATCGTGCTCCAGGACGTCGCCAGCGGGCTGATCTACCTGCCGTCCAGCGCCAAGGACTTCCGCCACGACGAGGTCAGGCCGTACCTGGACACCTACCTGCGCGGCTCGCACGGCGTGGACGCGGTCGAGCGGGTGAAGGTGATGAAGCTGCTCTGGGACGCGGTCGGCACCGAGTTCGGCGGGCGGCACGAGCTCTACGAGCGCAACTACTCCGGCAACCACGAGAACACCCGGATCGAGCTGCTGCGCGGCCAGATGGGCGACGGGAAGCTCGACGGCTACCGCGAGTTCGTCGAGCGCTGCCTGGCCGAGTACGACCTCGACGGCTGGCAGGCCCCCGACCTCGCCTCGCTGCAGATTCCCGCGCGCTAGGCGCACCGGACCGGGGTACCGCCGCAGCGCCCCTCAACCGAGAAGATGGAGCAACATCGTGAGCCAGCCGAAACACCTCGCCCGCACCGACGGCCAGTATCCGTTGGCGCTCCGGCAACAGGACCCGACCGGCGCGGCGCGCGCCCCGGAGGACGTCCTCGCGCTGACGCTGCGCGTCCAGGGTCCGTTGCGCGTCGACTGTCTCAAGGGCGCGCTGGAGGACGTGGTGACGCGGCACGAGGCGCTGCGCACGCGGATCCAGTACGACGAGGAGGATGGCAGCCTCGGGTACCAGGAGGTCCTGCCGCCGCTGCCGGTCCCACTCACCGTGGTGGACGCTGTGGCGAAGCCCGGCCGGTCCCGCGACGAGATCGCCGTCGACCTGGCCAACCTCCTGGCCACCGAGGGGATGCCCTACACCCTCACCCCGTCGGTGGTGGCCACCCTCCACCGCTTCGACGACCACGACGCGGTACTCACCCTGCTCGTGCACCACCTCTACATCGACGGCTGGTCGGCCGGCATCCTCCAGCGCGAGCTCGCGGTGTGCTACCGGGCCCGGGCGACCGGCATCCCGCACACACTGCCGGCCCCGGCCCCGTTCCGGGAGTTCGCGACCTGGCAGCAGGAGTTCCTGCAGAGCGAGAAGGCCGCCGCCGCCCGCCGCTTCTGGCTGGACAACCTGGCCGGCGCCGAGCTGTGCACCGTGCCCGCGGACCGGCTGCACGGGCCGGACACGCAGGCGCCGCAGTGCGCGGTCAGCAACTTCGCACTCGCCCCCGAGCGCTTCGCGCGCGTCACCGCGAGCGCGGCCAAGCACCGCTGCAGCGTCTGGCATGTCCTGCTGGCCTCCGTCATGGCGTTCACGGAGGAGGCGTCGGGCCGTACCGACATCACCCTGCTGACGGTGAGCAGTGGCCGGCCGGCCCGGGCGTTCTACGACACCATCGGGCTGTTCGCCGACCTGGTTCCGGTCCGCCTGCGGTTCGCGGACTGCACGACCTATCTGGACCTCATGCGCCTGGCCCGCAAGGCGAGCGCGGAGGCCCTGCAGCACCAGCTTCCGATCGGGCTGATCCTCGGGATGTTCCCGGGCCTGCTGGAGGCCGTCGGCGACCCGCGGGCCCTGGTGCCCGGCTTCAACTACATCAGCGTGCCGGTCGCCGGGGACGAGACGAAGTTCACCGTCAGCTTCGAGCAGGTGCATCCGCCGGAGGAGCTGCCCGGCACGTTCCTGCGCGGGGCGTTCAAGTGGAACTTCCGCGTCGTGCCGCCGGGCGAGCTGCGGTGCGCCGTCGAGTACGAGCCCGACGCGGTCGATGCGAGCACGATCGAACGTTGGGGCACGGACTTCATCGACCGGCTGCTCGCGATGGCCGACGACCCCGGCCAGCCGTGGAAGCGCGCGTAACACCGACCTGACACCCGTCACCGCATCCCGAGGGGATTCCATGGCAGACTCGAACGCGACCGACGAGCCGGTCACCATTGAGGTGTGGCTCGCGGTCAGCCCCGGCGACGTCCTGCAGGGCCACGGCGATCCGCTGGCCCAGGCCGCCGAGTCGTTCAACCGGGCCCACCCGCAGCATCAGGTCCGCACCCGCAAGATCGAGGCGCACCTGCTGCCGGAGGAGGTCGCCAACGCTGTCGCGGCGGGCAACCCGCCGGACATCGCGGAGTACTACTCGCTGTCGACGCAGACGGCGCTGGACACCCGGGCCGCCGACGGAGAGCCGTACTTCGTGCCGGTCGAGCGGGCCATCGCGGGCCGGGCCAAGATCCTCGGTGAGCCGGTCGTGGTCGACGACCTGCTGCCCGCCGTGCGCCGGCACTACAGCGTCGGCGGCGAGCTGGTCTCCATGCCGACCTTCGTGTCGAGCAACATCCTGTGCGGCAACAAGGCCATGCTCGACGCCGCCGGCGTCACCCGGATGCCGCAGACCTGGCAGGAACTCACGGCTGCCTGCGCGGCCGTCGCCAAGCTCCCGGACGGGCCCGGGCATGCCGTCACCTGGCCGAACTACAGCTGGCTCATCCACATGGAGCTCGCCGGGCAGGGCGGGCTGCTCAGCGACAACGGCAACGGCCGCACCGGCCGGTCGACCCGGGTCCGGCTCGACTCCCCCGAGCTGCTCGACTACGTACGGTGGTGGAAGCATCTGCACGACAGCGGCTTCTACCTGCCCACCGAGGAGATGCACTACGTCACCGCGATGCAGGCGTTCCTCCGGCAGGAGGTCGCGTTCGCGGTCACCACCACGGCCGTCGCGAAAATCCTGCCCGACATGGCCCGGGGTGCCGGCTTCGAGCTCGTCGCCGGTGGGCTCCCCCGCCGTGACGCACGGTCCTCTCCCGGCGGCGTCCTGGGCGGCGGCTCCTTCTTCCTCGCCGCCGGCCTGCCCGAGCGGCGGCGGGACGGTGCGCTGGCCTACCTGCAGCACCAGCTCAACCCGCAGCACGCGATCGCCCGCCTGGACGACGACCCGAACCCGATGACCTCGCTGCCGATCACCGAGACGGCGTACCGGCACGCGATGGCCGGCACCTGGGCCGAGCCGTTCCCCGGCTTCCGCGCCGCCGCCGAGCAGGTCGCGAGCGCCGCCGACACGCCCGCGGCCGCCGGCGCGGCGCTCGGCAACTTCAGCAACATCAACCTGGCGCTCACCAAGGCGATCGAGGACGTCATCCGCAACGGCGCCGACCCGGCGATCCGGCTGCGGGCCGCCACCGAGCAGGCCCAGGCGGCGCTGGACCGGCACAACGCCGCGGCCCTCGCCGACCCGCCGCGGACGCCGGCCGAACTCAGGGCGGACTGAGTCACCGTTGCCCGTCCCAACCCGCGAGGGCCGCATCGACCTGGTCGATGCGGCCC
>NZ_JBHUVA010000079.1:0-28775 GCF_042670805.1 Micromonospora sp. NPDC057141
CTCGCGGCCCTCGCCGCCCGCCGCCGCGCCGCCGGCCGGCCGGCCACCGTCGTGGCCTGGGTGCCCTGGGTCGACGAGGTCGCCGAACCGGAGCAGCTGCGCCGCCGGGGCGTCCGGCCCCTGGCCGCCGACCTGGCGCTCGCCGCGCTGGCGCAGGCGCTCGGCAACGGCGACGACCACGTCGCCGTCGCCGACCTCGACTGGCCCACGTTCGTGCCGGCCTTCACCGCCGTACGCCCCAGCCCGCTGCTGCGCGGCGTGCCCGAGGCCGCTGCCGCCGGGGGCGCGGACGGGCCGGCCGGCGGCGCGGTGGCCGACCCGGCGCGGGCGCTGCGCGACCGGCTCGCCGCCGGCGCGGCGGGCGACCGGCACCGGATCCTGCTCGACCTGGTCCGGGCGCACGTGGCCACCGTGCTCGGGCACCCGTCGCCCGGGGCGATCGAGGCCGACCGGGACTTCCTGGAGCTGGGCTTCGACTCGCTGACCGCGCTGGAGCTGCGCGACGCGCTGCGCCAGGAGACGGGGGCGGAGCTGTCGGCCACCCTGCTGTTCGACCACCCCACCCCGACGGCGCTGGCCCGGCACCTGCTCGGCCAGCTGTTCGGCGCGGACGCGGCCGGCGACGCGGCGGCCGGCTCCGGCGACGGCACGCCGGAGGGAGCGGGCGGCATCCTCGGCGGCCTGTTCCGCCAGCCCAGGGCCCGCGAGGACGCCGCCGGGTACGCCGAACTGCTGGTCAAGCTAGCCCAGTTCCGCCCCAGCTTCACCGAGCCCGGCCAGCTCAGCCGCCCGGCCGGGATGCTGCGGCTCGCCGAGGGCGGCACCGGCGCCGCCCCGATCGTGTGCTGCTGCACCATGTCGCTGCTCTCCGGCCCGCACGAGTACGCCCGCGTCGCCGCCGGCTTCCGGGGCCACCGCGACGTGTGGGCGCTGCCCAACCCCGGCTTCGCCGTCGGCGAGGAACTCCCCGCCGACCTGGACGCGCTGCTGCGGGTGCACGCCGACACGGTGCTGCGGACGGTCGGCGGCGGCCCGTTCGTCCTCGCCGGACACTCCGGCGGCGCGATGGTGGCCAACGTGCTCGCCCGGGAGCTGGAACGGCAGGGCCGGCCGCCCGCGGCGGTGGTGCTGATGGACACCTACCCGGCCGACAGTGAGGTGCTCGGCGGCTGGACGGGGCAGCTGCTCGACGGGATGGTCGAGCGGGACAGCGCGTACACCCCGATGGACGACTGCCGGACCACCGCGTGGGCCGGCTACCTGCCGCTGTTCCTCACCTGGCAGCCCGCCCCGATGGACTCGGCGACGCTGCTGGTTCGGGCCACCCGGCCGCTCGGGCAGTGGCACGGCGAACCCGACGGGTGGCGGTCGCGGTGGCCGTACCCGCACGAGGCGGTGGATGCGGCCGGCGACCACTTCACCATGGTCGGCGAGCGGGGCCCCGACCTGGCCGCCACCGTGCAGCAGTGGCTGGCCGCCCGGGGCCTGTGAGGCGCGCCCCTGGCGGGCCCCTAGCGCCCCCTATCGAAGCGATTGACATCTGTCCCACCAGGGACCAGGACGGGAGCATGGCGACGTGGACGAGGCAGTGGTGGTCGAGGAGCTGGTCAAGCGGTACCAGCCCAACATGCCGCCGGCGGTGGACGGGCTGAGCTTCTCCGTCGCCGCCGGTGAGGTCTTCGGTCTGCTCGGGCCGAACGGCGCGGGCAAGACCACGACGATCGGGGTGCTGACGACCCGGGTGCGGGCCACCTCGGGACGGGCGGTCGTGTGCGGGGCGGACGTGGTCCGCTCGCCGGCCTCGGCCCGGCAGCTGCTGGCGGTGGTGCCGCAGCGGGTGAACCTGGACCGGGCGCTGACCGTGCGGCAGAACCTGCTGTTCCACTCGGCGTACCACCGGGTGTCCCGGTCGGTGCGCACGAAGCGGGCCGACGAGCTGCTGGAGCAGATGGGCCTGAAGGATTTCGCCAACGCCCGCACGGACTTCCTCTCCGGCGGCCTGGCCCAGCGCACGATGATCGCGCGGGCGCTGATGCACGCGCCGAAGGTGCTCTTCCTCGACGAGCCCTCCGGCGGCCTCGACCCGCAGTCGCGGCTGTTCGTGCACGACCGGATCGCCGAGCTGAAGCAGGCCGGGGTGACCGTCGTGGTGACCACCCACGACATGGACGAGGCGGAGAAGCTCTGCGACCGGGTCGGCATCGTCGACCACGGCAAGCTGCTCACCCTGGACACCCCGGCGGCGCTCACCCGCACCCTGCCGGGCAGCAGCACGCTGACCCTGGTGGTGGCCGCCGGCGCCCCCGCCGAGGACGTGCAGGCGGCGCTGGGCAACGTCGCCGACGTGGAGCGCGTCGAGCGGCTGCGCGCCGGCGGCCCGCCCGGCGGGATGCCGATGTTCCCCGGGATGCCGCCGATGCCCGCGCCGGACGCCCCCGCCGACCCGGACGCCACATGGGCGTTCCGCCTCTACACCGGCACCGCGCCGGCCAACGCCGTGCCGATGGCGCTGAAGATCCTCACCGACCTGCGTTGCGAGGTCCGTGACCTCAGCATCGGCCAGCCGAGCCTCGAAGACGTCTTCATCCACCTGACCGGAAGGGAACTTCGGTGAGCGTCACCGCACCCGCCACCCCGTCGACCGCCGTGGCGCCGGCCGCGCCGGTAGGCGGGCTGGACCAGCTCGCCACCTTCCGGGCGGTGCTCTGGCGCGACATGTTCGTCACCAGCCGGGAGCTGGGCGCGTTCTTCGCCCAGGTGCTCCTCCAGCCGCTGTTCATGCTGCTGATCTTCGGCAAGGTCCTCACCAGCCTCGGGTACGCCAGCAACGACTTCGCCAACGTGCTGCTGCCGGGCATCATCGCGCTCAACGCGTTCCTCATCGGCCTGGAGAACACCGCCCTGCCGATGGTGATGGACTTCTCCTTCACCCGCGAGATCGAGGACCGGCTGCTCTCGCCGATGGCGATCCCGCTGGTCGCGTTCGAGAAGATCGTCTTCGGCGCGATCCGGGGGGTCATCGCCGGCGTGGTGCTGATCCCCATCGGCATGCTGATGCTCGGCGTCACCTGGCCGCTGTCGACGCTGCTGCCGGTGCTCGGGGTGCTCACGGCCGGGGCGATGGTGGGCGCGGCCCTGGGCCTGACGTTCGGCACCCTCGTCCCGCCGCACCGCATCCAGATCATGTTCACCGTGACCATGACCCCGCTGATGTTCACCGGCGCCACCCAGTTCCCGCTGCGCGCCCTGGACCAGCTGGCCTGGTTCCAGGTGATCTGCGCGCTCAACCCGCTCACCTACGTCAGCGAGGCCACCCGGTCGCTGGTCGCCCCGCCCGGGGTGCAGTCGGTGCCGCTGTGGCTGGACCTGATCGTCCTGGCCGGGGTGTTCGTGCTGTTCAGCGTCATCGGCATCCGCGGCTTCATGCGCCGGGCGATGGACTGAGGCGGCCGGCGCGATGACGACTCAGGCGGCCGGCGCGACGACGGCCGACGAGGGCCCGCTGCTGATCGTCACCTCGGGCAGCTCCGGGCTGTTCAACCCGCTGTTCACCCTGGCCGGGGAGCTGAAGCGCCGGGGGACGCGCCGGGTCTTCTTCGCCTGCACCGACGAGCGGCGCTCCGACGTGGAGGGGCTGCCCGGCGGCGGGGAGCTGCGCTTCCTGTCGCTGGGGCCGGCCCGCCTGGCGGTGCGCCCGGAGCACTGGGACGACGAGACCCACCGGCGGATGTCCGCCGGCAGCCGGGTGGAGAACTTCGCGACGTACGTCGACACCTCCGTCGACTACGACCACCTGCACGAGCTGTACGAGCGCTGCCTGACGCTGGTCGACGAGGTGACACCGGCGCTGGCCGTGGTCGACTCGTTCGCCTCGTTCGGCATGGACGCGATGACCGTCCGGGACGTGCCGTTCGTGATCAGCGTGTCGGTGCCGCCGTCGAACTTCCTCCAGGACAGCCTGCCGCCGACGTACCCGGTTCCGCTGTCGGGGCTGCCGCTGCACATGAGCCCGAGCCAGCAGGCCGCCAACGGCCGCCACCGGGAGGCGCTGCTGAAGACCCTGATGGAGCCGGAGCGGCTGGCCCGCAACACCGCCGCCGCGCAGCGCCGCCGGGCCGCCGGGATCCCCAACGTGGAGCTGCGGCCCGCGCTGTACGCACAGGCGGCGCGGGCGTTGCTGGCGTACACGGTCTTCGGGCTGGAGTATCCGTTCGCCACCGCCCCGGCGACGCTGCGCACGGTCGGCTCGATGGTGCCCACCGAGATCGTCCCGAGCCCCGACGGCGCGGCGCTGCGCGGCTGGCTCGACGCCCACGGGTCGGTGGTCTACGTCGGGTTCGGCACCATCATGCGCCCGAGTGCCGCCCAGGTGGCCGCGCTCGTCGACGTCGCCGCCCGGCTCGGCCCCGCGCACCACGTGCTGTGGAAGCTCCCCGCCGACCAGCAGCGGCACCTGCCGCCGGCCGGGGAGCTGCCGGCGAACCTGCGCGTCGAGTCGTGGCTGCCGTCGCAGGTGGAGGTGCTGGCCCACCCGCACGTGCGGGTCTTCTTCAACCACGCCGCCGCCAACGCGATCCACGAGGCGGCCTGGTTCGGCGTGCCGCAGCTGGTGCTGCCGTTCTGGTTCGACTGCCACGACGGCGCGGTCCGGGTCGTCGACGCGGGCATCGCGCTGGCCGCCGAGCACGACGACACCCTCGACGTCGACGACATCGTGGCGAAGCTGCGCCGGCTGCTGACCGAGCGGACCTTCCGGGACCGGGCGACGCTGTGGAGCCGTCGGCTGCGTCAGGCCGGCGGGGTCACCGCCGCCGCCGACCTGGTGCTGCGCCACCGCGACGAGGCGGCGGCGTCGCGCCGCGCCGTAGCGCCCGCCGCCGGCTGAGCACCGTCCTCCCGTACGCGGAAAGGGGCGCCGCGGTGGTCACCCACCGCGCCGCCCCCCGCTCAGGTCAGGACGCCGCGCCCTGGGGTTCCTCGGCCAGCGGCTCGGCGTACGCGACGAGCCGGGCCGGCAGGTCGGTGCGCCGCTTGACGTCCAGCTTGCGGTAGACCCGGGTCAGGTGCTGCTCCACGGTGCTCACCGTGATGAACAGCCTGCTGGAGATCTGCCGGTTGGTGTGCCCCTGCGCGGCCAGCGCGGCGACCCGACGCTCAGCCTCGCTGAGCCCGTCGTCCGGCTCGGGCGCCTCGGCCTCGGCCGGGTACGCGGGCAGGCCGCCGCCCGCGTCCCGCCGGATCAGCCGCTGGGCCAGCACCGACGCCCCGCAGTCCTGGGCCAGCTGGTAGGCCCGGCGTACCAGCAGCCGGGCGCGCGCGGAGTCGCCGGCCCGTTGCAGGCTCTGGCCGGTGTCGCCGAGGGCCCGCACCAGCTCCAGCCGGTCGCCACAGCCCTGGAGCAGGTTGACCGCCTCGCCGAGCAGCTTGCGTCGGTGGTCCGGGGCGGCGGTGGTGGCGAGCAGCCGCAGCGACCGCCCCCGGGTCCGGTCGTCGACCCCGTGCGCGACGCGCAGCTGCTCCTGCAACAGCTGGGTGGCGTGGGTCTTGTTGCCGACGCTGAGCTGCACCCGGGCCAGCTCCAGCCGCCACGGCACCAGCCCGGCCACGTCGGTGCCCCAGCCGCGCATCAGCTCCCCGCAGCGGCGCAGGTCGGCGGTCGCCGCGTGCGGCCGCCCCATGGCGAGGTGGTGCCGGCCCCGGGCGGCCAGATAGTGCACGCCCAGCGGGGTGCGGAACATGCCGGCCGGGACGGGGTGGGCCAGCCAGCGGTCGGCCTCGGGGAACCGGCCGGCCTCGGTCGCGCAGGCGATCAGCGTGGCCAGCGGCCCGGCGATGGCCACCCCCCACGCCGGGGCGGGAGTGTCCTCCAGCGCCGCGCGGGCGTGGTTCTCCGCGCCCGGCAGGTCCCCCAGCCGCAGCGCGGCCTCGGCGCGGACCGCCCGGACGACGGCCCGCCACACCGGGGCGTGCCGGACCGCCGGCCGGTTGAGCAGGATGTCGGCCCAGGCCACGACCCGGTCGCAGCGGCCCGACCAGAGCAGCGCCAGCAGCGGGGCGGTGAGCAGCCCCAGCGCGCCGTCGTCGGTGTGGTGCCGTTGCAGCAGCTGCTCGGCGGTGGCCACGGTGTCGTTGTCGGCGCTCGGCAGCAGCGCCGTGCCGAGCACCGTGACCGCCTGCAACTGCGGGCTGATCGACGTCGGCGCGGTCGCCGCCCGGCTCCACGTGCTCGGCGTCTCCCGCACGGAGGCCAGCTGGTCGGGGTGGGTGAGGGAGACCAGCAGCTGCATGGCCCGCAGCCGGCCGGCGAGGCCGGCGGCGGGGCCGTGGTCGTCGTCGGGAGAGAAGCCGCTGACGGCCTCGGTGGCCTCCTCCACCCGCCCCTGCCAGAGCAGGAACGGCACGGTGGACAGGGCGGCACCGGTCGACCACCCGGTGGCCCGCGCGGTCTCCACCAGCTCGGTCAGGTGCCCGTTGACGGCCAGCGGGTTGACCTGCCACCGGGCGTTGACGAGCATCGCGGTGGTGGCGGTGCGCTGCCGCTCGTCGACCTCGGCGCGGGTGACCAGGCGCAGGCAGGCCGCCGCCACGTCGGGCCGGCCCGACGCCAGGGCCTGCGCGGCGGCGTCGGAGAGCACGGGCACGACCCAGGCGGCGTCCGCCCACGCGGCGGCGACCAGGTGCTCGGCCACCGCGCCCGGCTCGGCGCCGTGTTCGTGCAGCACCTCGGCGACCCGCTGGTGCAGGCTGCGGCGCTCCTCGGGGGACATGTCGGTCAGGATGGACCGCAGGATGCGGGGGTGGCGCAGCTGGTCGGACTCCATCAGCCCGGAGGTGCGCAGCACCCGCAGCGCCGGGGCGGCCGACTCGGGCACCACGTCGAGGACGTGGCCGAGCAGCTCGGCCGGCACGGGACGGTTCAGCACGGCGAGGGCCTGCGCGACGCGCCGCACCCCCGGCTCGTGCCGGTAGAGGCAGCCGAGGACGGCCTGGTCGAACGGGTCGCCGCCGGTCGGGTCCGCGCGTTCGTCGCCCGCCCCGCCGGGGGACCGCTCGTCGAGCAGGGCGCGGGTGAGCAGCGGGTTGCCTCCGGTCATGCTGAGGCAGCGTTCGGCCGTCTCCCGGACGGCGGGGGCCCCGCCGTCGGCGTCGACCAGCCGGGCGATCCCGTCGACGGTCAGCGGCGGCAGGCCGATCCGCGAGAAGTACGGCTGGCTGAGCAGCTCGGCGCGGAACAGCGGGTGCGACGGGCGCAGCGTCGACGCCTCGGCGAGCACCACCATGATCCGGGCGTGCCGCAGCCGGCGGGTGACGTAGAGCAGGCAGTGCAGCGACGCCGGGTCGGCGTGGTGCACGTCGTCGACGGCGAGGACCAGCGGCCCGGCGTCGGCGAGGTCGAGCAGCGCCGTGAACAGGCCGTGCAGCAGGGGCGCCCAGACCCGGTCGCCGTCGGCCGCCCCGCCGGCCGCGTCCCCGCCGGGCTCCGGCAGGGGTACGGCGAAGGCGGCGTCCCGCATCAGGTTCTCGATCCGGATCGCCGCCTCCTGGTCCAACCGGGCACTGTGGAACAGCTGCCCCAGGACTCCCAGGTGGAGTCCGCGTTCCGCCCGCGACCCGGCCGCGCCGAGCACCCGCCCCCCGGCGGCTGCGGCCCACTCGCTGAACGTCTCCAACAGACTCGTCTTGCCACTGCCCACCGCACCCGTCACGAGCGCGACATGTCCGCGTGGTTGCTCCGCGCAGGCGTCGAACGCCCTCCGGAGCCGGTCGAGTTGTTCCTCCCGCTGCACCAGCACCACTCGCGTCAGCCCTTCTCGTACGCGGTGCCGGGCCGGGATCACCGGCGCTGACCGACACCGCCCCCCCAAGCCGGACAGCCGCCCCTCCACCACGCCCACCCGTCGCACCGGGTAGGGGTGGAGCGCACCGGGCCGCCATGCCGGGTGGACCTGAACTGTCCCTGACCAGACCGCGCGCCCCACCGAGCGATCCGGATGTCCAGGCGAGTCTGGCACCGGGCCGGGTGCGCGACAACGGGCGCGAGACCCCACCGTTTCGCGGGTGAACCTGCGGATCCGGGTGGCCGTTAGGGGTTGCCAGCGGCGCCGCAAGGGGGGTCGGTGCGGGCCGGTCGGCGGCATGTGTCGACGGGACGTACGACAGGTGTCGGCGTAGCGGGGTGATGGTGCCATATGATCGGGTCCCGGCGCACATCCACCGGGGCATGGCGCCGGTCAGCGCCGGGCGTCGTCGCTGCGTCCGGGGGGCGTCCAGGGCGTGCCCAGGCGCTCCGCCGGCATCGCGCCGGGCCGGTCCAACCGCAGCCGTACGGCCAGCTGCCGGCGCGAGTCGACGTCGAGCTTGCGGTAGATGCGGGTCAGCCGCTGCTCGATCGCGCTGACCGTCAGGAAGAGCTTCTCGGCGATCTCCCGGTTGGTGTGGCCCTGCGCGGCCAGGGTGGCCACCCTCGACTCGGTGTCGCTGAGCCCCTCCACCAGCACCGCCACATCGGTGCCGGCCGGTCCGCCGCGCGAGTTGCCGGCGGCCGGCCGCAGCGGCGGGAGGCCGCACTCCTGGGCCAGCGTCCGGGCGGCCCGCGCCGCCTTGCGGGCCTGCCGCAGGTCGCCCGCCTGCTGGTAGGCGTGGCCCAGGTCGGTGAGGCTGTGCGCGAGCTCCATCCGGTCGCCGCACTGGCGCAGCAGCCGAACGGAGCCGCGCAGGTGCGGGATCGGGTCCCGGCCGTCCTCCGCCGCCGCCAGCACCCGCAGCGCGGCGGCCCGGTACCGCACGTGGCCGGGCCGTAGCCGGCCGAGTTCCTCCCGGACCAGCTTCTCGGCCTGCTGCCGGCGGCCGAGTTGCAGCAGGGCCCGGGCCGACTCGGTGCGCCACGGGATGAGCGCCGGCAGGTCCAGCCGCCAGGCCGTCATCAGCTGCCCGCAGAGCTGGAAGTCGGCCAGGGCGCCCTCCGGGCTGCCGGCGGCCAGCGCGTGCAGCCCCCGGGCGTGCAGGTAGTGCAGCCCGAACGGGGTCTCGAAGAGCACCTGGGGCACGGGAACCTGGAGGCAGGCCGCCGCCGCGTCGAGCTCGCCCAGGAACGTCAGGGCCCGCAGCCGGATGGCGAGCGGTATCCCGATGACCACGCCCCAGCCCTTCGGGGAGAGCTGGGTCAGCGCGGCGTCGGCCAGTTTCTGCGCCCGGGGCAGGTCGCCGCGTCGGCCGGCGATCGCCGCCTCGAGGGCGGTCAGCACCGCCGCCGGGGTGGGATGCCGGTTGGCGGTGGCGCTCCGACCCAGCCGCCCACACCAGTCGCCGGCCAGGTCCAGCCGGTCGGCGTAGATCATGGTGATCAGGGCGCAGATGGCGGTCCACATGTCCCGCTCGTCGTCCAGCCCGACGGTGGACAGCACCCGGTCGGCGTCCTCGACGGCGCCGACGTCGCCCCGTTCCAGCACG
Organism: Micromonospora sp. NPDC057141; assembly: GCF_042670805.1. Taxonomy (NCBI): domain Bacteria; kingdom Bacillati; phylum Actinomycetota; class Actinomycetes; order Micromonosporales; family Micromonosporaceae; genus Micromonospora; species Micromonospora sp. NPDC057141. The sequence continues at coordinate 9,451 of NZ_JBHUVA010000079.1, forward strand.
GAGGCCAGCATGGTCACGCCCTGGAGCCGCCGTTTCACCTTCGCGATGGTCAGCGGGTCCCGGCTGGCCGGGGCGGGGGCCGCGTGGTCGACCGTCACCCCGGGGTAGAGGGTGGCCATCCAGCCTTTGGTGACCAGCAGTTCGGCGGCGGAGCGCGGGTCGTTGCTGTCGGCGCGGTCGCCCAGGTGCTGGACCAGTTCGACGGCCTTGTCGATCTGGCCGTGCCAGAGCAGGTACTGGATCGGCCCGGCGGCCTGCCTGCTGCCCAGGTGTCCGGCCCGGACGGCGCTGGCCACCCCCTGGAGGTGGGGCATCGCGGCCTGCGGGTCGAGGCGCCACTCGGCGCGGGCGAGGGCGGAGCGGGCGCGCGCCCGCAGGCACTCGTCGGCGCAGTCCCGGTTGGCGCGGCGCAGGAACCGCAGGGCCGTGTCCACGTCACCGTCCAGCAGCGCCTGCTCACCGGCGTCGAGCAGGGTCCGGGCCATCCACGGCTCGGCCAGCTCGTCGGTCTGGAGCAGGTGCCGGGCGACCAGGACCGGCGGCGCGCCGTCCTCGTGCAGCAGGCAGGCGGCCAGCTGGTGCAGCCGGGCGCGCTCCTCGGCGGTCGTGCCGTCGAGCACGGCCCGGCCGACGGCGGGGTGGCGCAGCCCGCCCTCGACGATCAGGCCGGCGCTGGTGGACTCGTCGATCGCCCGCAGGGCCGACTCCGCGCGCACGTCGACGAGCTGCGGCAGCAGGGCGCCGTGCAGCGGTTCGTCGGTCACCGCGAGCGCCCGGGCGGCCTTGAGCACCAGGTGCTCGCAGCGGTAGAGGCAGCTCAGCACGGCCTCCCGGAACGCCTCGCCGGCCTCCGGTCGGGCGGTGCCGCGCGGCGCGGCGGCCAGGTGGTCGTCGGCGAGCGCCTGCACCAGCAGGGGATTGCCGGCGCTGATCCGGTGCGCCTCCTCGGCGAGGCTCCCCGCCGTCGGCACGCCGAGCCGGTCGGCCAGGGCCCGGTACGTCCCGTCCGGGGTGAGCAGGGGGATCCGGATCCGGTGCAGCCGTGCGGGTTGCAGCAGTTCGGCGTAGACCTCGGGGTGCCACGGCCGGGTCCGGGGCGCCTCGGTCAGCACGATGAGCACGGGCAGGCCGGGGATACGCCGGGCCACGTAGTCCAGGCAGCGCAGCGACGGCATGTCGGCGTGGTGGACGTCGTCGACCCCGACGACCAGGGGATCCCGGGCCGCCAGCTCCAGCAGGGCGCCGCCGATCGCCGCGATGGTCCGGGCCGGCCCCTCCTGGTCGTCGTCGGCGTCGGACCAGGTCAGGGCGCCCTGGTCGAGCAGCCGTTCGAGGCGGGCGCGGGCGTCGTCCGGCGGAGCCGCGCGGACGAGCTGGCGGACGACCTCCAGCGGTACGGTGCGCTCGGCCCGCGAGGCGCTCGCCCCGAGGAAGCGGGCACCGGCGTCGGTGGCCTGCCGGGCGAAGGCCTGCAACAGGGTGGTCTTGCCGGCGCCGACGGGGCCGGCCAGCGCGATCACCGGTCGGGCGTCGGCGAGGGGACCGGTGGGACGGCGCAGGTCGCCGAGCCGGCGGGCCAGAAGGTCGAGCTGGTGGGACCGTTCGCTCAGCTCCATGGGCGTGGCCTCGGAAGGCGCGCGGGGCCAGCCGTCACGGGCGCGCCACCTCCCCTGGTCTGCCATCGAACCTGACGAAATCGGAGACCGGCAATTTTCGACCCATTCCCGTACTGGCGAATATAGACGGCCGTCACGCGTTCGCGGTGGGCCATCGATTGGCTTGACTGGCCGACGCTCCTGGATCGGGGCCCTACCAGCGCCTTCGACAATTCTAGGGCCCGTTCGGGCGCATCCCCCCGCTATCGACCGCCGTGCATGGTGGGAGTATGGCAGTCCGGCAATTGGGCGGCAAGCCGAAGGTTGTAAAGGATGGGCAAACATCGGTTTGGCGCCTTCGGTTGGCGTGGGCTGCGTCGGTGTACCCGACAGCGGACCGTCGTCGGGTGAATTCACAAAGTGATACGTGAGCCTTTCTCCGGTCGGTTGATGCCGTTTTCGGGGCTTGCCGACCATTGGGCGGAAAGGGCTGTTCGGCCCCGTTGCCCCCAAGGGAGCGCTCCCCGTGGCGCTGTGCGGGAGGGTCGCCGGTCCACCCCCGGCCCGCCGTCCGGCCCGGCGGTCGGGCGCGCGTGAGCGGCGGCGATCGATGCCTGCGGCATTTCGCCCAGCGCGACCTTTTCGCCGAGGGCCGGCCCTGCCGGCGGTGCCGGGCGGGAGTGCGGGAACGCGACGTCCCCTTCGACAGCATCGACGCCTGCTTGCCCGATTAGGGGCGCTTCAAAAACAAACGACGTCTTTGCCATTAAATGCGGGTTATACGCGATTCGACTGTGGCGAGCGCGCCGCCAGCAGTGGCTGGAGTCAATCGTGGTGGAACCCGAGTGTGTGGTGGGAGTCAATGTATCCGATTCCCGTTTCGGGCAGGTTGCGCTATCCGTGCGGCCGTACCGCAATTCCATTTCGTCGCCCCCGGGATGCCCCGACGTCGGCGCTCCGGTGCACGGAATGGCGCCGCCGGGCCACCGGTGGCCGGCCCCGGTCAGGCGGGGATCCTGCCTGGCACGCCCGCCCACCGGTAGCGGCGGGACCCCGCGTCGCGGTGGGCGTGGCGCGGCACGGCTAGGGGTTGTGCCCGGCGATAGCGCAGCCTAATTTCGGGGCACCCGCAGCACGCGGGGATGGCCGGATATGGGGCTCCGCACCCATGACGCGAAGGGTTCTGTGGCCGCGATGTCCCTGCCACTGCCGAGGCTCGTCGGCGCCCTCGACAGAGGTTAGGGCGGATGACACTGCTGCCGGCGTTACGCTCCTGCGGCGCGGACCGCCCCGATGCCGTCCGGGTTGCCGGGCGGACGCTCTCCAGCGAGGCCCTGCTCGGCTGCGTGAACGCGGTCGCCGACCGGATCCGGGGCGCCGCCGCGGTCGCGGTCGACGCCACTCCCAGCTTGGAGACGGTCGTCGCGATGGTCGGGGCCGTCCAGGCCGGCGTGCCGCTGGTGCCCCTGCCGCCCCGGGCCGACGGGCGGGAGCGCGGCCGCATCCTGCGGGAGTCCGGCGCGAGCGTGCTCCTCGGCCGGGACGCGTCCGACGCCCCCGGCCGGGCCGTCGGCGCAGGGCTGGCCACCGTCCCCGTCGACCTGAACCGGCGCTCCTCGGCCCACCAACCGGAGCCGCCCACCGACGCCGACGCGGTGATCCTCTACACCGGGGGCGCGAGCGGGCCACCGAGGGGGGTGCGCATCTCCCGCCGGGCCATCGCGGCCGATCTGGACCTGCTGGCCGACGCGTGGCGGTGGAACGGCGAGGACGTCCTCGTCCAGGGCGCCCCGCTGTTCCGGGCGTACGGCCTGGTGGTGGGCCTGCTCGGCGCGCTGCGCGTGGGCAGCCGCTTCGTCCACCTCGACCGGGACGCGGCTGCCGGCCCGGTCGGGACCATGTACCTGGCCGTACCCGGCCAGTGGGCGCGCATCTCGCGGGACCGCCCGTGGGCCCGGTCGCTGTCCGAGGCGCGGATCCTGGTCTCCGCCGACGCCCCGCTGGCCCCCGCCGTGACCGAACGCCTCCGCCTGCTCACCTCGCACTCCCTCATCCAGGGGTACGGCACGACCGAGACCCTGATCGCGGTGACCGGGCGGGCCGGCGTGCCCTGCGCCGCCGGGGCTGCCGGGACGCCCCTGCCCGGCGTGCAGACCCGGATCCTCGACCGCGACGACCGGCCGGTGCCGGCCGACGGCGAGTCCGTCGGCGAGCTGAGCATCCGGGGCCCGACGCTGTCCAGCGGGTACGTCGACGGGCGGGGCCGGTGCGCGAACGCCGCCGGGTGGCACGCCACCGGAGACCTCGCCACCGTGGCGGCGGACGGCTCGCACCGGATCATCGGGCGGCGACGGACCGACGTGGTGCACGGCCGCACCCGCCGGGTCCACGCCGGGCAGGTCGAGGAGGTGCTCCTCAGCTATCCCGGGGTCCGCGACGCCGCCGTGGTGGGCACCCCGCACGCGGCGCAGGGCGAGCAGGTCACCGCGTACGTCGTCGCCGCCGAGGGGCTCACCGCCCAGGCGCTCATCGACCACGTGGGCCGCCACCTGTCGGCCGGCCAACGGCCCCGCCGGGTGCACTTCGTCGACGAGCTGCCCCGCAGCGCGCAGGGCCGGATCAGGAAGTCGCTGCTCATCGCGGCCGGCTGACCGCGCACCCGCCGCACCGTCCGGACCCGCCGGACCCGCCGGACCGGGACCGAAACCCGCCCGCGCCGGGGAGGCGGAAGTCTCAGCCCTCCACCCAGCCGTGCCGCCGTGCCAGCGCCAGCATCCGGGCGCGCACCGCCACGATCTGCGCCCCCGTCAGGTCCGGCACGGAGACCAGCAGCGCCTCGGTGGTCTCCGTGCCGAAGGACCGCTCGGAGAGCACGTCGCAGAGGCCCTCCTCGTCCTCGATCCCGTCCTGCCCCGGCTCGTGGCCGCGCCCCGTCGACGGCGCGACCGTCCGGACCGGCGCGGGCCGCTCGCCCGCCACGGCGGGCCCGAGCACGCGCACCGTCAGCGCCTTGGGACCGCGCTCGTTCTCCACCGCCTCGTACTCCACCGGGACGCCGGGCCCCAGCGCCCACTTGTCGCCGTCCACCGTGTTGGCGTGCACGAACACGTCGTCTCCGCCGCCGTCCGGAGTGATGAAGCCATAGCCCCGCACCTCGTCGAACCGGACCACCCTGCCAGTCAGCATCGCCACCCGCATTCCTCAGACCAAAGACCACTGCACACCCCCGACCAACCAGACCGGGGCACCCCTCAGGGTGGCATTCTCCCCCGCCGGCCTCCACCCGTACCCACCCCTATCGGCGCGTCGCGCCCGGCGGAGGGGGTCGGCGCGGCCCGCCGCGGCGGCCTAGCATCGGCGGCTGTGATCGAGCAGATCCTCCCCCCGGCCGCAGTGGTGGCCGAGTCCTTCACCGACCCCGCCGGCCTGACCCTGTTCCCCGAGGAGGAGCGGCTCGTCGCCAACGCCGTCGACAAGCGCCGCCGGGAGTTCACCACCGTGCGGCACTGCGCCCGCCGCGCGCTCGGCGAGCTGGGCATCGCCGGGGTACCGATCGTCTCCGGCGCGCGCGGCGCCCCCGTCTGGCCCGCCGGGGTGGTCGGCAGCATGACCCACTGCGAGGGCTACCGGGCGGCCGTCCTCGGCCGCGCCACGGCGTTCGCCACCCTCGGCGTGGACGCCGAGCCGCACGCGCCGCTGCCCGACGGGGTGCTCGACGCGATCGCGCTGCCGGCCGAGCGGGCCCGCACCGCCGCGCTGGTCGCCGCCCACCCCCGGGTCTGCTGGGACCGCCTGCTGTTCAGCGCCAAGGAGTCGGTCTACAAGGCGTGGTTCCCGCTGACCGGGCGGTGGCTGGACTTCGCCGAGGCGGACATCGTCGTCGACACCGGCGGGACGTTCGTCGCGCACCTGCTGGTGCCCGGTCCGGTCCTCGGCGGCGCCCCGGTGACCGCCTTCCGCGGCCGGTTCCTGGTCGACCGGGGCCTGGTGCTCACCGCCATCGGCATCCCCGCCACCGCCGGCTGAGCCCGACCGGCCCGCCGGTCGCCGTCGGGCCGGGACCCCGGCACGGCCTCGGCTCAGTCCGCCACCAGCCGGGTCTTCTGCACCTTGCCGAGGGCGTTGCGGGGGAGCGCGTCGACCAGCCGGACCTCGCGGGGCCGCTTGTGCGCCGACAACTGGCGGGCCACGAAGTCGATCAGCTCCGGGCCGTCCACCCCGTCGCCCACCACGTACGCGGTGACCTGCTGGCCGAGGTCCGGGTGCGGGGTGCCGACCACGGCGGCCTCCCGGACACCCGGGTGGGCCAGCAGGGCGTCCTCCACCTCGCCGGCCCCGATCCGGTACCCGCCGCTCTTGATCAGATCCGTGGCGGCGCGGCCGACGATCCGGTGCCACCCGTCCGGGCCGACGGTGGCGACGTCGCCGGTGCGGAACCAGCCGTCCGGGGTGCGGGTGGCCGCGTCGGCGTCCGGCCGGTCGAGGTAGCCGTCGAAGAGGGTCGCGCCCGCGACCTGGAGCTCGCCCATCGCGACCCCGTCGGCGGGCAGCGCCGCGCCGTGCTCGTCGACCAGCCGGGTCCGCACCCCGGGCAGCGGCACGCCGACCGTCCCCGGCCGGCGCGGCCCGTCCGCCCGCGCGCTCACCGTGATCAGGGTCTCCGTCATCCCGTACCGCTCGACGACCTCGTGGCCGGTGAGCGCGGCCAGGTCCGCGAAGACCGCCGCCGGCAGGGCCGCGCTGCCCGACACGAGCAGCCGCGCCGGGCGCAGCGCCCGCGCCGACTGCGGGTCGGCCGCGATCCGGGACCAGACCGTGGGTACGCCGAAGTAGATCGTGCCGCCCGCCGCCGCGTACCGCTCGGGGCGCGGCCGGCCCACGTGGTGCAGCCGGCTGCCCAGCCGCAGCGGCCCCAGCACCCCCAGCACCAGGCCGTGCACGTGGAACAGCGGCAGCCCGTGCACCAGCAGGTCCTCGGGTGTCCACGCCCAGGCGTCGGCGAGCCCGTCCAGGCAGGCGGCGACCGCCCGCCGGGGGATCACCGCGCCCTTCGGCGCCCCGGTCGTGCCGCTGGTGTAGAGGATCAGCGCGGTGGCGGCCGAGTCTGGCTCGGGATGGACGGTGTCCGACCGCCGCGCCAGGTCGACCGGGATCACCAGCGGGCCCCCGCCGCCGCCCGGACCGCCGCCGCCCGCCGGGGCGAGCAGCGCCGTCGCGCCGGAGTCGCGCAGGATGTGGTCCCGCTCCATCGGCCCGGCGTCCGGCGGCACCGGCACGACCGCCGTGCCGGCCAGCAGCGCGCCGACCACCCCGACCACCGTCTCCAGGGTGGGCGTCGCCTCGACGGCCACCCGGTCCACGCCGACCAGGTCGTCGGCCACCGCCGTGGCGAGGCGGCGCAGCTCCACCCAGGACACGGCCCGGTCGTCGACCCGGACCGCGTCCGGACGGTCGTCGGCGGACTCGGACAGCCAGCTCAGCAGCGGCATGTGGACGCACCTCTCCACCGGTAGGGTTCGCGGGGACGCCGGCCGGTCGAGTCGTCGCGGCTGGCCCGGCCCGGCGGTTCCCGGCGACCCGACGCTAGTCGGGGTGCCCGGGGCGGGCCACCCCTACGGCCGGCGTCGGGCGTGTCGTGCGCGTGCGTGGGGAGGTGACGCCGGTGGGGCGGTGGGCCGGTGGGGCGGTGCGGCGGTCCGGGGCGCCCGGGGGAGTCCGGGCGGTCGTCCTGGACCTCGACGGTGTGCTTGTCGACAGCCTGGCCGTGGCCCGCGAGGCGTTCACCCTCGCGTACGCCGAAGTGGTCGGCGGCGGCGTCGCGCCCGTCGACGAATACTGCCGCCACCCGGGCCGCTACCTGCCCGACGTGCTCCGGCTGATGGGCCTCCCGGCGGCCATGGCCGATCCCTTCGTGCGGGAGAGCAACCGGCTGGCACACCTGGTCACGCCGGTGGACGGGGTGGCCGCCCTGCTCGGCGCGCTGCGCCGGCGCGGGATCGGGCTGGCCGTGGCGACCGGCCGCAGCGGGGTCCGCGCCCGCGACCTGCTGGGCCGGCTGGACCTGCTTCGCCTGGTCGACCACGTGGTGGGCTCCGACGAGGTGGCCCACCCGAAGCCGGCCCCGGACATCGTGCGCCGGGCGCTGGAGCTGCTCGACGTCGCGCCGGCCGCCGCACTGATGGTCGGCGACGCGCCCAGCGACCTGGCCAGCGCCCGCGCGGCCGGGGTCGTCGCGGTGGCGGCGCTGTGGGGGGAGTCCGACCCGGATACCCTGCTCGCCGCCGGCCCGGACGTCGTCCTGGCCGGGCTCGGGGAGCTGCTGCCGCTCTGCCGCCCGGCCCCCGGCGCGACGACCGGCGACCCGCTGGCCCCCGGCACCGGTGCTTCCGGCCGACCGGGCCGGGTGGACGGACACGCCGGTGACCGGCCCGCACCCCTGCCGACCGGCCTCGATCACGGTCGGCACCCCGATTCGTCAGCCGATGAGTTGATTCGTGCCTCAGATGGCCGGATGATATCCGGCGTCGACCGCCCGACCGCTTCCCGACCCCGCCACGACGCACCCGCAGCACGACACCCCAGCGCCACCGCATCCCCAGCACCGCGACACCACCCAGCACAGATGACGCCGCGATTCCCCGAGGGCCCGCCCTCGCCGACGGCGATCCGCACGTGACGGAGGACGACGCCCATGCCGGTCATCGAGGTCGAGCACCTGCACAAGCGTTACGGCGACAAGATCGCCGTCGACGACGTCTCCTTCGCCGTCGAACAGGGCGAGATCTTCGGCGTGCTCGGCCCCAACGGGGCGGGTAAGACCACCACCGTCGAGTGCGTGCAGGGGCTGCGCCGCGCCGACGGCGGCACCGTCCGCGTCCTCGGGCTCGACCCGATCCGCGACCGCACCGAGGTGCGGCAGCGCGTCGGCGCCCAGTTGCAGGAGAGCCAGCTCCCCGACAAGCTGCGCGTCCGCGAGGCGCTGGACCTGTACCGGTCCTTCTACCGCAACCGGGCCGACATCGACGAGTTGCTCGACGACCTCGGCCTGGCCGCGCAGCGCGACACCGCCTTCCACAAGCTCTCCGGCGGGCAGAAGCAGCGGCTCTCGGTGGCCCTCGCGCTGGTCGGCCGCCCCGAGATCGCCATCCTCGACGAGCTGACCACCGGGCTGGACCCGCAGGGCCGGCGGGACACCTGGGACCTGGTCGAGCGCATCCGCGACCGGGGGGTGACGGTCGTGCTGGTCACCCACTTCATGGAGGAGGCCGAGCGGCTCTGCGACCGGCTGGCCATCATCGACGCCGGCCGGGTCGTGGCCATCGACACCCCGTCCGGCCTGCTGGCCCGGGTCGGCACCGAGCACCGGGTGCACTTCCGGCCGCTCGACCCGGTGGAGGACGCGCTGCTCGCCGCGCTGCCCGAGGTGACCGGGGTGCGCCGCACCGGCGGCGAGGTCACCGTCACCGGCCCGGAGCAGGTCCTTCAGACGGTGCTGTCGGCCCTGGCCGAGCAGAAGGTCCGCTACGCCGGCCTGCGCGTCGAGCAGCCCACCCTGGACGACGCCTTCGTCTCGCTGACCGGCCGCGCCGCCCGGGCCACCACCCCGCCGTCGACCGACGAGAGGTCCTCGTGAACGCCCTGTCCAAGCTCATCGCCGTCGAGGCCAAGCTGTTCGTGCGCGAGCCGGTGTCGCTGTTCTTCGTCTTCGCCCTGCCGCTCGGCCTCATGCTGGTCTTCGGGCTGCCGCAGCGCGGCGCCTCCGGCGGGGACGCCGGGCAGCACGCCGAGCTGACCTTCCTGCCGGCCCTCGCGCTGGCCCTCACCATCGGCATGCTCGCGCTGTTCACCCTGCCGATGGCGCTGGGCATCTACCGGGAGCGGCGGGTGCTGCGCCGCCTGGCCACCACCCCGGTCAACCCGGCCCTGCTGCTGGTGGCACAGGTGGTGGTCAACCTGGTGATGGGCGTGGCCGGCGCGGTGGTCACCGCGATCGGCGTACGGTTCCTGCTGGACCAGCCGGCCCCGGCCAACGTGCCCGCCTTCGTGCTGGCCTTCCTGCTCGGCGTGGCCTGCCTCTTCGCCGTCGGCCTGCTCATCGCGGCGCTCGCCCCGTCGGCCCGGGCGGCCCAGTCCATCGGGCCGGCGCTGTTCTTCCCGCTGCTCTTCCTCGCCGGCGCCTGGCTGCCGCGCGACCAGATGCCGGCCGTGCTGGCCCGCATCGGCGACTACTCCCCGCTCGGCGCCACCGTGGACACGCTCGCGGCGGCCTGGGCCGGTGACAGCCCGGCGTGGCCGCAGCTGCTCGCCCTGGCGGTCACCGCCGTCGTCGGCAGCGTCCTGGCCACCCGCTTCTTCCGCTGGGAGTGAAGGAAGGGCCCCTTCTTGACGCCTCGGGTCTAGAAGGGTTCCCTTCTCACCGGCACCGTCCCGTTAGGGGGCGCTAAGGGTGTTCGGCGATTGTGATCCGGATTACGTTCGAGGCGGACGGGGATCGCCACCGACCGGCGGGAGGGCGTTCTCCCGCCGCCCGTTCCGCCTGCCGCGGAACGGGGTGTCGCCCTCCGTCCGGTGATCCGCTCCGCGCAGCGACGGGCGCGTCCGTGGCGGAGCGACGAGCGACGGAGGTCGTGCGATGACACTTTCCGATCCCGCCCCTACTGTCCGGACGGCGTACCCCATCGTCAACGATGACGACCGGATCGCCTGCTCGGTGCCGGCCATGACCATCAGCGGCGAGGCCGCCGGCATCATCGACGTCGTGCTGGAGGGCGGGCCCACCAACCTGCCGACCGAGCTGCGCAGCCACCGGGTCTCACCCGTGGAACGCAAGATCAAGGTACGCCACTACGGGGGCTACGAGCACTTCGAGCGGGACTCCGCCGGTGCCGACGGGGAGGCGCCCGTGGTCTACCGCTGGACCGGCCGCACCCGAATCGCCGAGTAGGTGACGGCAGTCCGTGCTGACCGTCGCGCCGGCCGACCCCCAGCTGCTGCCCGAGCGGGCGGTGGCGGCCGGGGCCGAGCTGGAGCCGGTCGCCGGCGGGTCCCGGGACGTGGTGTTCCGGGACCCGGCCGGGCAGCGTCGGGCGGTCGCCGGCACGGCCCGCGCCGGGTAGCGGCAGCTCGGGCCGGGCAACCGCACCGCCGGGCCGCCGGCGGGCCAGGGCCGGTCAGGGCCGGTCGGGGGAGAGCCGGTGGGTCAGCGCCGTGTGCCGGCGACCGGTGCCTGCCGTACGCACCGCGATGGCCAGCGCCTTGCGCGAACCGGCCAGCACGACCAGTTTCCGGGCCCGGGTGACGGCGGTGTAGAGCAGGTTGCGCTGCAACATCGTGTACGCGCCCATGGTCACCGGCACCACCACCGCCGGATACTCGCTGCCCTGCGACCGGTGCACCGTGATGGCGTACGCGTGCTGCAGCTCGTCGAGCTCGTGGAACTCGTACCCGATGTCCTCGTCCTCGTCGGTGCGTACGGTGAGGGTCTGCTCGTCGGGGTCCAGGGCCGTGACCACGCCGACGGTGCCGTTGAACACCCCGGCCGCGCCCTTGTCGTAGTTGTTGCGGACCTGGATGACCTTGTCGCCGACCCGGAACACCCGCCCGCCGTGCCGCCGCTCCGGCGCGTCCTCGCGGTGCGGGGCGATCGCCTGCTGGAGCAGGGTGTTCAGGTTGCCGGCGCCGGCCGGCCCGCGCAGCATCGGGGTGAGCACCTGCACGTCGCGGGGACGCAGCCCGAACCGGCGCGGGATCCGCCGGGCCACGATGTCGACCACCTGTTCGGCGGTGACCTCCGGCTCGTCGCTGGGGAAGAGGAAGAAGTCGGGGTGCTCGCCGAACACCGGGGCCTGGCCGGCGTTGATCCGGTGCGCGTTGACCACCACCCCCGACTCCTGCGCCTGCCGGAAGATGCGGGTCAGCCGGACCCGGGGCACGATCCCGGCGGCGAGCACGTCGCGCAGCACCTCGCCGGCACCGACCGAGGGCAGCTGGTCGACGTCGCCGACCAGCAGCAGGTGCGCGCCCGGCGGCACCGCCTTGACCAGCTTGTTGGCGAGGATCAGATCGAGCATGGACGCCTCGTCGACCACCATCAGGTCGGCGTCGACCGGGTTGTCCCGGTCGAAGGTGGCGTCCCCGCCGGGGCGCAGCTGGAGCAACCGGTGCACGGTGGTGGCCGGGTGACCGGTCAGCTCGGTGAGCCGCTTCGCCGCCCGGCCGGTCGGCGCGGCGAGCACGATCTTCGCCTTCTTCGCCGCCGCCAGCTCGATGATCGACCGGACGGTGAACGACTTGCCGCAGCCGGGGCCGCCGGTCAGCACGGCCACCTTCGAGGTCAGCGCCAGCCGGACGGCCTGCTCCTGCTCGGGGGCCAGCTCCGCCCCCGTGCGGGCCTTCAGCCAGGCGAGCGCCCGGCCCCAGTCCACGCCCGCGAAGGCCGGCATCCGGTCCACCCGGTCGGTCAGCAGCCGGACCAGGCTCGCCGCGAGGGCCGACTCGGCCCGGTGGAACGGCACCAGGTAGACGGCCGGGATGACCGCGCCCTCGTTGCTCGGGTTCGGCACCGCCTCGCGGACGACGCCGTCGGAGGTGGCGACGAGGTCGGCCAGGCCGGCGGCGACCAGTTCCGCCGGCACCTCCAGGATCGTCGCGGCGTCGGCGACCAGGTTCGGCTCGGGCAGGTAGCAGTGCCCGCCGTCGGCGGCCTCGGAGAGGGTGTACCGGATGCCGGCGCGTGCCCGCTGGGGGCTGTCGTGCGGGATTCCCACCGCCTTGGCGATGCTGTCGGCGGTGCGGAACCCGATGCCCCACACGTCGGCGGCGAGCCGGTACGGGTCGTCGCGGACGACGGCGATGGACTCGTCGCCGTACTGCTTGAAGATGCGCACGGCGTGCGAGGTGGAGACGCCGACGCCCTGGAGGAAGACCATGACCTCCTTGATGGCCTTCTGCTCCTGCCAGGCCGCGCCGATCGCGGCGGTGCGCTTGCGGCCCAGCCCGTGCACCTCGACCAGCCGGCCGGGTTCCTCCTCGATGATCCGCAGCGTGTCCACGCCGAAGGCGGCCACGATCCGGGCCGCCATCTTCGGGCCGATGCCCTTGATCAGGCCCGACCCCAGGTAGCGCTCGATGCCCTGCACCGTCGCCGGCAGGACGGTAGTGCACTGGTGCACCTCGAACTGCCGACCGTACCTCGGGTGCGAGCCCCACCGGCCGACCAGCCGCAGCCGTTCGCCGGGCTGCGCGCCGGGCAGCGTGCCGACCACGGTGAGCAGGTCGTCGCCGGAGCGGTCGGTGGCGACGCGGGCGATGGTGTACCCGGTCTCCTCGTTGACGTACGTGACGCGTTCCAGCACCGCCTCGAGCACGGTGCCGCGCGCGGGCGCGCCGGGGCCGGCCGTGGGTGCGGCTGCGCGGGCGGCGGCCGGCGCGGGTGGGGTGGCGGACATCGTGACGATGATGGCAGAACGCCCGCCGTGACCCGACCCGCCGGTCCGGGTTGCGGTCCGGGTCCGGCGGCAGCGGCGCGCGGCGGTCCGGGGCCGGGGTCAGCGGCGCGTGGCGGCGACCAGGCCGCCGTTGCGGCGGCGGTGCCGCCAGTACAGGTCCCGGCGGGCCCCCCTGGGGAAGCCGGGCTGCCACGGCTTGATCGGCCCGGCCGGGTGGATGACGGCCGAGTCGGAGAGCTTCCCGCCGAACTCGGGCTCCAGCCGCCAGGCCATCAGGTCGTTCCACTGCCGGGGCAGCCGCAGCCAGTTGCCGTACACGGCGTAGTTGAGGGCGTCCTGGTCCGGGTACCGGGACTCGTGGGCGTGCCGGGTGAGGTACGCCAGCGACTTCTCGGTGACCTCGCATTCCTTCCACCGGGGCACGTCGATGAGCAGCACCCCGGAGTTGAAGTAGAGGGCGTACGGGTCCAGGTCGCGGTAGTTCGCCAGGCCGGGAATGCCGCCCATGTCGAGCAGCCGCCGGTTGAACGGGTCCCGGACCGCGCCCAGCGGGGCGTTGCCCATGTCCACGTCGAACAGCGGGGTCAGGCTGTTCGTGCACATCGTGTCGCAGTCCAGGTAGAGCACCCGCCGTACCTCGTCGGGAAGCGCGCCCGGGACCAGCAGGCGCAGGTACATCGCCGGGGACAGGTATGCCATCACCGGGTCGCTGCCCTTCGGCAGGTTCACCACGGAGGTGTCCACCCGCAGGTACTCCACGGTGGCCTCCGGCCCCGCCGCCCGGGTGAGGACGGCGCGCGCCGAGGCGTTGACGTCGTCGGCCGCGATGAGCCAGTAACGGACCGCCTGGCCCGGGTTCGACTCGGCGACGGACGCCATGACGACCGCCGCGTGGGCCGCGTACGCGGCGTCAAAGGTTAATGTGAGTTCCACGTGCTCTCCTCCGCACAGGCTGAGCGTAAACTCCGTGAAATGTAATTAGCGAATTGCGAGTTCCGCAAGGAAACTGCACATTTGATCACCCGTATCTTGGCTTTCCGCGAGGTCGGATCAATCGACCCCAGAATTGACCCCTTAATCATCCTTAAGTGCTGGACTTCGCCCCCGGTGTACGGTCTGTGAGGAACCCCCGCATCAACCGTGGCCGCTGACCCGGCGGGGTCAGGGCAGCGGCCGGCAGATGTCCCGGGCGTGGTCGGTGACCGCCGCACCGACCACCGTCGCCTCCAGCGGCAGCACCTCCAGGCACCGCCGCACCGCAGCGGCCATCAGGGCGTTGGGCACGCGCATCGACAGCGTGCAGTGCGGCACCCAGCGCCCCGGCCGGTAGTGCTCGGCCAACCCGACCCCGGCGGTGACGAGCCGGTCGTGCACGAGCGCCTGGTGGGCCAGCAGGTCGGCCGTGGGCGACGGCCCCAGCCAGAGCACCCGGCCGACGAACTGCCCGGCGTGCTGGAACGACAGCCGCAGCGGCACCGCCACCGTCGTCCCGGCCAGGGCCTCGGCCACCCGGTCCGGGTCCAGTCGCGGGGCCACCGCGAGCGACAGGTGCGGCCGGTGCCGCCGCTCCAGCAGGCTGCGCATGCTCTGCACGCCCTCGGACTCCAACGCGTCCCACAGCACCCGGATCCGCCGGGTGGCGTCGGTGTCGAGATACAGCTCCAGCGCGGCGACCACGCCGCCCACCCTAGGGCCGGGTCACGCCGTGCCGGCGACCAGGTTTGCCCGCCCGCCCGTGCGGTACTGGCGAGGGGGACGACGTCGCCCGGCACGGGCCGGGAAGACCGGAGACCAGCCCGGGGAGACCGGAGACCAGCCCGGGAGACCGGAGACCAGCCCGGGGGAGACCGGAGACCCGGCCGAGGAGGAGCGCGTGGAGATCAGCGACGTACTGACCGAGACCTACGGCCGGCTGCCGGCGCTGGTCCGCGCCGCAGTCGACGGCCTGTCCCCGGAGCAGCTGCGGCGCGCGCCCGCGCCCGGGGCGAACCCGGTGGGCTGGCTGGTGTGGCACCTGACCCGGGTGCAGGACCACCAGGTCGCCGACCTGCTCGACGCCGAGCAGCTCTGGGTCACCGGCGACTGGCCGGGCCGGTTCGGGTTGTCCGCCGACCCGGACGACACCGGCTACGGGCACACCCCGGACCAGGTCGCCGCCATCGCGCCGGAGAACGCCCGGGTGCTCCTCGACCACTACGACGCGGTCGCGGAGCGGACCCGGGGATTCCTGGCCGGGCTGCGCCCGGCGGACCTGGACCGGGTGGTCGACGAGGCGTGGGACCCGCCGGTGACCCTCGGGGTCCGGCTGGTCAGCGTCGCCGAGGACGACCTCCAGCACGTCGGCCAGGCCGGCTACGTGCGCGGCCTGCTGCTCACGGGACGATGACCGCTGCTCACGGGACGATGACCGCGCGGCCCTCCAACGAACCGTCCTGCAGCCTCCGGTAGGCGTCGACCGCCTCGTCCAGGGAGAACGTGGTGATCTTCGGCCG
This sequence comes from Micromonospora sp. NPDC057141, assembly GCF_042670805.1. NCBI lineage: Bacteria > Bacillati > Actinomycetota > Actinomycetes > Micromonosporales > Micromonosporaceae > Micromonospora > Micromonospora sp. NPDC057141. The sequence goes on from NZ_JBHUVA010000079.1 coordinate 24,985, forward strand.
TACCAGACCCCGGGCGCCCAGGTCGAGCACCTCGATCAGCTCCGGCCGGCTGCCCCAGTAGGTGGTCTGGATGCTCACCTCGTACGGCACGGCGAAGAACGACACCGGCAGCGTGCCGCCGGCGATGCCGACGATGGTGAGGTCCCCGACCGTGCGGGCCACGGCCGCGCCGAGCCGCAGCGTGGCGTCGGCACCGACGAAGTCGAGGACCACGTCCGCGCCCCGCCCGCCGGGGGTGGCCCCACGGATCTCCTGCGCGGTCCCCTCGCCGGAGCGCAGCGTCAGGTCGGCCCCGCACTCCTCGGCCAGCTTGAGCGCCTCGGGGCGGGTGTCCACGGCGATGACGCGGGCCGCCGTCGTGGCCTTGAGGATCTGCACCCCCACGTGGCCGAGGCCGCCGACACCGATCACCACGGCGGTGCTGCCGGGCGCGAGCTTGTGCCACGACCGGCGGATCGCGTGGTACGGGGTGAGCCCCGCATCGGTCAGCGGCGCGGCGTGCACCGGGTCGAGCCCTTCGGGCAGCGGCACGACGTGCCGGGCGTCGGGCACCAGCTCGTACTCGGCCATGCCGCCGTCCAGGCCGAGGCCGCCGCCCCCGCCGGGCACCGGCGCGGCGGTCGGGTTCTCGCAGTACGGGTCGACACCCACCCGGCAGCGCTCGCAGCTGCCGCAGCCCCACGGGCCGTAGACCGCCACGGGCTGGCCGACCTCCAGGCCGGTCACCCCGGCGCCGAGGTCGTGCACCCAGCCGGCGTTCTCGTGGCCGAGGGTGAACGGCGGGTTCCACGGGACCGCCCCGGCCTCGAAATCGTGCATCAGGTGCAGGTCGGAGTGGCAGGCCCCCGCCCCGCCGACCCGCACCACTACCTGACCGGGGCCGGCGGTGGGCTCGGCCACCTCGACCAGCTCAGGTTCCGACTTCCAGCCCGGCAATCGCAGCGCGCGCATTGGGTTTCTCCGTTCCGTCGCTCGGGGTTTCCCATGGGCCGTCGCTCGGGGTTTCCCGTCGGCCCGTCGCTCGGGGTTTCCCGTCGGCGTGCCCGTTCACCGCCCGGGCAAACGGCCGGTTTCGTCTACCGCCACCGCACGTCGTCGCCGCCCAGCCCGGCGGCTCGCCCGGGCCCGCGCCGGATTCACCCGGACCGGGTGAGCCGGGATCACCCGCCGGGCGGGGAAGCTCCGGGAACGACGTGTGTCGTCCGGGAGGAACGACGTGTGTCGTCCGGGAGGGGAGGGCTGATGACCGCATCCGCCGCGGACTACCTGGCCTGCTGGGTCGCGGGTCGCCACGAGGACCTGCCGGAGACCACCAGCGGCACGGTGCGCCTCGACATCCGCGACGACGGCAGCACCGACCACTGGTTCCTCACGATCGGTGACCAGCACGTCGGGGTGAGCCGGTCGGCGGAGGCGGCGGACCTTGTCGTCGCGGGTGACCGGGAGGTGTTCGACCGGATGATCGCCGACGGCACCCACATCGGCGCGGCACTGGTCCGCAACGATGTCACCGCCCAGGGGAACCTGCGGCTGCTGATGTTGCTGCGGCGGCTGTTCCCCGGCCCGCCCGGCGCCCGCCACCCCCGGGAGGCTGCCGTCAGGGCGGCAGCACCGCACCGTACGTCGGCGGCGGAGCGGGGTGAGCGGAGGTGAAACAGGAACTGGTCAACGTGCTGACCGGCAACGCCTTCGCGGTCAGCGACGCGCAGGGCGACATGACGCCCGACCCGCACGCGCCCATCGGGCTCTTCTCGTTCGACACCCGGTTCCTGTCCCGCTGGGTGCTCACCATCGACGGGCAGCGGCTGCAGGCGCTGTCCCGCGACGAGATGACGTACTTCGAGACCAGGTTCGTGCTCGTTCCCGGCGCGGCGAGCCACTACGTCGACGCCGACGTCTCGGTGATCCGGCACCGGTCCATCGACGACAGCTTCAACGAGCGGATCATCGTGCTCAACCACTCGGCGGAGCCGGCGGAGTACACCGTACGGATGGAGATCGCCTCCGACTTCGCCGACACCGCCGAGATCAAGGAGCCGAGGGTACGGCGGATCGTCGCCACCCCGATGCCGGTCGAGGGACAGCTGCGGCTGTTCTACGAGCGGGACCGGTTCGCCCGCGAGACCGTCGTGTCGTCCACCGCCCCCGTGGACGTGGACTCGGGCGGGATGACCTTCCGGATCCGGGTCCCCCCGAGCGGCTCGTGGACGACCGACCTGCACATCGGCATGATCTTGCGGGGGGCGGGGGCCCGGGACCTGCGGTCCAGCCTGGAGGCCCACCGCGAGCAGGTCCGCCGGGACATGCGGGAGGACCTGCGCCGCTGGCACGAGCGCGCCCCGAAGCTGACCGCCGAGCGAGACGGGCTCCGCGAGGCGTACGAGGGGAGCCTGGACGATCTCGCCGCGCTGCGGTTCACCCCGCTGTCGATCCGGGGCAGGCTGCCGGTGGGCGGCCTGCCGTGGGCGATGGCGCTGTACGGCCGGGACGCCATGATCACCTGCCTGGAGACGCTGCCGTTCACCCCGGAGCTGGCCCCGCCCACGCTGCGGCTGCTCGCCCTCGGCCAGGGCGGCCGGCTCGACGACCATCACGAGGAGGAGCCGGGCAAGATCGTCGCCGAGTACCGCTACGGCGAGAACGCGGTCTTCGGCGAGTCACCCACCTACCTGCACTACAGCGCGGCCGACACCACGCCGTTGTTCGTGATCCTGCTTGACGAGTACGAGCGCTGGTCCGGCGACGCGGACCTGGTCCGCGAGCTGCGCCACCCCGCCCGGATGGCGCTGGACTGGATCGACGAGTACGGCGACATCCTCGGCGACGGTTACGTGCGCTACCAGCGGCGCAACACCCGCAACGGGCTGGTCAACCAGTGCTGGAAGAACTCGCCTGACGCGATCGTCGACGCCGACGGCCGGGAGCCGGGGTTGCCCCGCGCCACCTGCGAGGTGCAGGGGTACGCGTACGACGCGAAGCGGCGCGCCGCCCGCCTGGCCCGCGAGTTCTGGGATGATCCGGCGTACGCCGACCGGCTGGAACGGGAGGCGGCGGAGCTGAAGGCGCGGTTCAACCGGGACTTCTGGCTGCCCCACCGGGACTACTACGCGCTGGCCCTGGGGCCGGACGGCGAGCAGGTCGACGCGCTCGCCTCCAACATGGGCCACCTGCTGTGGAGCGGCATCGTCGACGAGAAGCGCGCCGAGGCGGTGGCCCAGCACCTCCTCGGGCCACGGATGTTCTCCGGCTGGGGGGTGCGCACCATGGCCGACGGGCAGCGGGTGTACAACCCGGTCGGCGCACACCTCGGCGCGGTGTGGCCGTCGGACAACGCGATCATCGCGGCCGGCCTGCGCCGGTACGGCTACGACGAGGCGGCGGCCCGGATCGCCGCCGGCATCTTCGACCTGGTGCAGACGCTGGGCAACCCGGTGCCGGAGGTGATCGCCGGCTACCACCGCGACCTCACCAGGTACCCGGTCCAGCTCCCGCACGCCGGCCGACCCCAGTCGTGGTCGTCGGGCGCGCTGCTGATGCTGCTCGGCACCATCCTCGGGCTGTCGCCCTGCGGGGAGAACCTGCTGGTCAACCCGGCGCTGCCGAAGGGGTTCGGGCGGATCGAGCTGCTCGACATCCCGGGCCGGTGGGGGCACGCCGACGCGTACGGCCGGGACCGGGCACTCGCCGGCCGGGGCCGCCGCCCCCGCCTCCGCTGACCGTGTCCGCCCCGGCCACCCGCCTCGGTGATCAAGAGGAAAGCGTCAAGTTTGATCTCGTCGATGACGCAAACC